>JBJEQS010000349.1:0-26918 GCA_051881875.1 Oscillospiraceae bacterium | reverse complement strand
GAGTGTGTTCCAGAGCGTTTCTATATTCGATATGCTCTGTGTCGATATGAATAACGAACAAGGGTTTGTAAATGAATACAAACCCTTGCTACTATTATAATAGTAATTACAAATTTACGTATGAAATCACTAAAAATTTTCCTTTGTTATTTCAAAGTATGACTGTGGATGTGCACATACAGGACAAACCTTAGGTGCGGATGTCCCTACAACTATATGGCCACAGTTTCTGCATTCCCATATCTGAACGCCAGCACGTTCAAATACCTGCTGATTTTCAATATTGCTGAGAAGCTTGCGGTATCTTTCTTCATGACGCTTTTCAATAGCGGCAACACTTCTGAATTTCGCAGCAAGAGCAGTAAAACCTTCTTCTTCAGCCTCCTTTGCCATTCTTTCATACATATCTGTCCATTCAGCATTTTCGCCTTCAGCGGCTGCAGCGAGATTTTCAGTAGTATCTCCAAGAAGACCTAGTTCCTTAAACCAGAGTTTAGCGTGTTCTTTTTCATTTTCAGCAGTTTCTAAGAAAATTGCAGCTATCTGTTCATATCCTGCTTTTTTTGCTACTGAAGCAAAATAAGTATATTTGTTTCTCGCCTGTGATTCACCGGCAAACGCTTCATAAAGATTTTTTTCTGTTTTTGTACCAGTATATTTATTACTCATAACAATACCTCCATAAATAATTTTTATTCAATATTATATCATAGAATATTCAACATTTTTCGTCATTTACTGTTGATATATATTTATTTTTGTTGTATAATAAATATCAGTATATGGAGGGAATGTATATGAGATATGAAAATTTTATAAAGTCTTTTATTGAAACACAAAAAACACTGGCAGAAATTCATTCAGGATACATAACATTTCTGAAAAATGATAATCCTGATATTCCTTTAAATGCACCAATTGAAATTACTGAATATTTTGAAAACTGTATAAACAGCGGATACATACACCATGATGATGCGGAGGAATTTCGCAATGAAACATCATATTTGAATATGATAAAATATTTTGAAGCCGGAAATAATGACAAAACGATATATTACCGAAAAAAATCCGGAAATTTATATACATGGGCGAAAATGAAAATATTTCCGTCAAATGAATATACAGATGACGAGCCTGTATTTTTCGCAATTACTGAGGATATAAACATGAAAATAATTGAATTTTTTAGTAAAGACGAAAAGAATAAATTTTTAAATAATTTTTGTCCGGCTGAAAGGAAAAACCTTATCAAAGTAAATACTTTTGGAAATTTTGAAGTATATGATTCATCAGGTACATTGATTCATTTCAAAAAAAAGAAATCAAAGCAGCTTTTTGCATATCTTGTTGACAATTATGGTTATCCGGTAACAACAGCCGATATTGTTACAGATATACTGGAAAAACCGTTTAATGATATTAATGCGATAAAATACGTTTCAACTCTTATACGTTCGGCAATTAAAACACTGGAAGAATCAGGATACAAAAATGTTATCATAAAGGAATGGAACTCAGTACGCATAAATCCGAAGATGATTGACTGTGATTATTATCATCTTATAGAAGGCGATTTGTCTTATTGCAGACTTTATCATAATGAATATATGAAAGAGTACAGCTGGGCGGAGGAAACAAATGCTGAAATACAGCAATACAGTTGTATGAACAGCTGCAATTTTTCATCAAAATGACCTTCCCATTATGCAGATTATAAGTGTTTCTTAATTACCCTTTGACCGCACCATTTGCTACACCGCCTATAATCTGTTTCTGACAGACAATGTAGAAGATGAGCAGCGGAATAAGTGCAAGCAGATATGATGCAAATGCAAGGTTATAGTTTGTACCGAACTGTGTTTGAAAGTTCAGCTGTGCAAGAGGCAGAGTGGTACGCTCTGAACCGGACATAATTACAAGAGGTGTCATAACATCATTCCATGTACCAAGTGCTGTAAGAATAGCAACTGTTGCGTGCATAGGCTTCATCATAGGGAAAATTATAGTCCAGTAGGTTTTCCATGCAGATGCACCGTCAATATCAGCGGCTTCCTCCATTGCGAGAGGTATATTTTTCAGATAACCGCTGTAAAGCATAACATTCATTGGCATATAGAATACCACATAAAGAATTATTACTCCGAACATATTGTCAATATTCAATATGGCAGTTTCCTTTACAAGCGGCATCATAAGAATTGCAAATGGAACAAACATTCCGCTTACGATATAGAAATATATTAGTTTAAATTTTCTGTTTCTGCTCATTGCCCTGCCAATCGCATAACCGGTCATCGAATGTATTATCAAAGCAAGAATAATGGTAGCAGATGTGATGATAAGACTATTTCCAAGAGAATTCCAGAAATCTGTAACCCTCATTGCTTCTGTAAAATTTTCAAGACTGAATTGTTTAGGAAAACTTAATGCACCTGCAACATCGTTTGTCATCTCTAAAGGTGATTTCAGTGCAATTATAACTGTCATATACAAAGGAAAAAGTATTGTAATACAACCAACAGCAAGCAGAATTGTAAGAAAAATATTATATTTTTCTTTTTTGCCTTTTATCTTTTTTGCACTTTTTTCAGCAACAGAATCAGATTTTTTCATATCTATACTCATAGCTGTTCCTCCTTTTTATTTGTTATTGCAATCTGAATAATAGAAATTGTCACTATTATAATAAAGAATACTACTGCATTTGCACTCTGAAATCCAAATTGTCCGCCGTCCATACCATTTCTGTAAATCAGATATGAAATAGATTCAGTGCTTTGAGCCGGGCCGCCTCTTGTAAGTGACATAATCTGGTCAAATACCATGAGCATATTTTTGGTACTGAGAATGAGATTTGTTGAGATGAACGGGAGAAGCAGAGGAAGTGTAAGCTTTCTGAATGTATATAATTTCCCTGCACCATCAATTACACTTGCCTCATACACATCGGACGGTATAGTCTGCAATCCTGAAATATAGATAATTGTATTCATTGCAACACTTTGCCAAACTCCAACAATAAGTACACCAATCCATGCCCACTTTTCACTTGCAAGGATACTATTGCTCAGAAAATCAATTTTGAGTGCACTTGCTGCTGTTGGAATAATATATGTGAATAAAAAGCTGAAAATATATCCAACAATCAAGCCGCCAAGAATATTCGGAAGGAAATATATGCCTCGGAGAGTATTTTTAAACTTTATCTTGCTATTCAAACCCATTGCAAGCATAAGTGAAAGTACATTTATAAGAACAGTTCCGAACAAAGCATATTTAAATGTAAAAAGATAGGATTTGCCAATTCTTACATCTTGAAACAGGTCCTGAAAATTGCGGAGTCCCACGAAATCATATGAACCGTATCCACGATAATTTGTAAAGCTGTAGAAAGCACCTGTTATCAGTGGAATTGTATTAAAAGCTGCGAATAAAATCAGGGCAGGAATTATCATAAGCAAATACGTCTTTGTTCTTTTGGACATTGACTTTTTATTTTTCATTTCAACCCCTCCTCATATTTTCTGACTTTATCAATAAGGTCTCTGTTATATCGTTTCCATTCTTTATCAAAACGTGCAAGAAATGTTTCTTTTGCATTTTCACTTGTATCCATAAGATATGTTTGGAGCAATGCATCTACACTCATTTCGCTGGGATAATAATGGTCATGAAAATCCGACATTCTGTCATTGGCAATATACTCTCTCATTCCGTCGAGTACTGACGGAAGTACAAAATCCCCTTTTTTGCATGATACAGCACTCTGAGCGTCAAGATATAATTCAATAGTTTCATCTTCATACAAAAAGTTCAGAACTTCATATGCTGCTTCCTTATTTTTGCACTCTTTCATTACTGAAAACTGAAGGTCAATTCCGGAATTAAGTACATTATCTTCTTCATTTTCATTTGCCGGAAAAGTAAAAGAGTCAATATCCATATCCGGATTTACTGAAAGAATTTGCGGTACAGCATAGTTTCCCATAATATACATGGCAGATTCGCCTCTTGCAAAAGCGGTACAGGCATCGTTATAACCGTAAGCATATGGATTAGGTTCACCATAATCAATAAGTATACGCAGCTTTTCAGCAGTCTCAGAATATCCTTCAGAGAAAGTTGTTTTTCCTGCATTTACTTTTGCACATATATCAGCATCAGCCACTCCGCCCGCAATGGCATTCCATGCAGCAAGAATTGTCCACGTATCCTTGTAGCCAAAATATAGAGGATTAATGTCTGTAGTTGACTTTATAGTTTCACACAGATTAATAAACTCTGTCCATGTTTCAGGAATCACCCAGCCATTCTGCTTAAACATATCCCTGTTGTACAGTATTCCTCCGCAATTGGCAGCATAAGGGAGTGCATAAATTCCGTCCTGCGGAATGAATTCAAGCTCTTTTCCGATTTGCAAATATGATGGTTTTATATCAGATATTCCCTCAAAATCTGCAATATCCATAAATAATTCTGCATCAAGGAAATTTGAATAATTAATATCACCGCTGATTCCGATAATATCAGGATAATCTTCTTTGATAAGCCTTGTCTTAAGAATAGTCATTGCTTCATTTGGTGATTCGATTTTAAGTTCTATATCATCATGCACTTCATTGAAACGCTGTTCAATAGTTGCAAAAACTTTGACAGCTTCAGGCTTGTATTGCAGCATTCTGACAACAGTTTTTTCATTACCGCCTTTTGTAAAGCCGCAACCACTCAATGCAAGCGATGATAAAACTATCGCAAAAGATGTCACAAAAGTGATAAATTTTCTGTGTTTCATCTTTAATCCTCCTTTTTATTATTAGCAGCTATGGGCATAGAACAAAATCAAAAACATTCGATAATTTCAAGACTGTCTTCAGGATTTGGAGAAATTCCGTTATCTGTATACAATTTGTAGCTGCCGCCTAAGTATCCTAAAAGCTTCATTGAATGAATGTCTATCTGTTCTGTATTTTCTGCTGTTTTACAGAATGGTATCGCTTTGCCTTTGCGGATAAAGAATACCAGTTCCTCCAGTTCAACTTTTATATAATGATGTCCCTGAGGTAAAATCTCTGTTTCATAGTCTTCGCAGGTTCTCATTCTCACCATCATCATTTCCTCAGGCATATACACATATCGTCCATGAGAATTCTGTCTGTATATGGGAGCAATCATCAGTTCATTGCCAAGCATAAGCTGGTCTTCAACATGACCTGCTATATTATCAGATGGGAAATCAAATGCAAGCGGACGAAACATCATCTCATCATTCAATGCTGATTTCAGAAATTCGCTGTACAAATATGGGATAAGACTATAGCGTATTTTTATCATTTCAGCAGTTGATTTTAAATTTTCAAAATGATACAGTTCCTGATTACGAGTTCCGTCTGCGGAATGATTACGGAAAATCGGTGTAAACAAAGAATACTGAAGCCAGCGAATCATTAAATCCTCGGTAGTATCGCAGCTGAAGCCGCCTGTATCTGAACCTGTGAACAGAAATCCCGCCATATTTAATGCCGGCAGCTGCTGCATGGACTGTAATATGTGTGACCACCATGACTTATTGTCACCCTGCCAGATACCGCCATAGCGATGAGCTCCGATATATGATGAACGTGAAAAGAATAATATACGCTTCTGAGGCTCAAATTTCTGCAATGCTTCAAATGCGGAACGTGTCATATTCATTCCATAAATATTGTGTACTTCGCTGTGATTCACCATTTTTCCGTTTATATTATGATAAAATTTATTATAATCATCTATATTTCCATTCAGTCCCGCTACCATTCCTGTGAAAGTGAAATACTCATTAATGCCCATATTTCCTGATGCAAGCTTTTTAATTTCTTCAAGCGTATCAGCAAGCCTGTCCTCAGTATAGAAAATTGCCGGCTCGTTCATATCGTTCCAGAATCCGTCTATCCCCTGATTTGTAAGAAATTCATATTTTTCCCCGAACCACTTTCTTGTTTCAGGCTGCAGGAAATCAGGAAAATGCACTCTGCCCGGCCATACAGCTCCTACAAAATCTTCTCCATCAGCGTTTTTGCAAAAATGATTGTTTCTGACACCTTCTTCATAAACATCATAACCTTTCTCTATTTTTACGCCTGCATCAATTATTGGAACAAGATGTATTTCCTGCGACCTCATATCCTGTACAAGTTTTTTTAAATTCGGGAAACGCTCCTTATCAACTGTAAAATCCTTATAGCGTTCCATATAGTCTATGTCAAGATAAATGCTGTCCAGCGGAACGCCTGCGGATTTATAACGCTCTGCAACGCTGCGAATATCCTGCTCATTTTTATATCCCCATCGGCTTTGTCCATAGCCAAATGCCCATAACGGCGGAATATAGCTTCTGCCGATAAGCTGTCTGAATTGTTTTGCAATATCTTTTTCGCTGTTTCCTGTAATAATATATACTGCAATGTCATTTTTCCCGGCACAAATGCTCATTATACTTCTTTTGGTATATCCTATGTCAAATATAATTTTTCCAGCATAGTCAAAAAATGCCCCGAATGTATCCTTACCATGTACAATGATGAAATTGTGTGCACCATACAATGAGCGTGTGTCCTCATGGTGATTTGGGTTATCATAATTCCAGCCAATATATTGCCAGCCTCTTTTGTTGATACCTCTAATCTGCTCACCAAGACCGTATACAATGTCATCATCATCAAGAATATAGGTGAATTTTCCATCTCCATCTGTATCAAAAAACGGAAGTTTCTCATCAGATTTTTCAATTTCTTTCACTGTTGCATTAGTTGGAAAAGGATTTCCAAAAATATACTTTTTAATCATAACAATACTCCCTTTTATTAAATTAATAATTTTTAAATTAATATAATAATATAAAAATTCATATAATTCTATTAATATTCTACTATATTCTGATATTATTCTATTTTCTGCGAGGTAAATTTATGAACAATATGTGTTTCAAGGAAAATCGTATTCATAGTTCTGATATAAAACCTTTCAGCTACTATGAATGTATTATTCCCGACTACTTTAACTATGTTCCGATGCACTGGCACAATGAATTTGAAATAAATTACATTATCGAAGGCTCTGCCGAGTTTATATGTGCAGATGAAAAATTTATTTCAAAAAAAGGTGATATTGTTATTACTCAGCCGAACATGATGCATTCGATATATCCTCATAATAATTCACGTCAGGTTTATGATACCTTTGTTTTCAGTGCTGAAATTTTTGGGAAATCAGATTCGGACAGATATATAAATCAATGTATTGTACCTCTTGTGAATGGAAATATGCGAATACAAAATCATATTATTCCCACACACCACTATTACCCTGAATTACAGCTTACAGTTGAAAATATTTTTTCCTGTGCAAAAGGGAATTCTCCTCTGCTTGATATGCTGATGAGGAGTGAAATTATAAGATTATTCTGGCTTCTTGAAACAGAAGCTGAAGTTTATTCAGATTTTCCCAAATCCAATGAAATAATTCGTCCTGCACTTGAATATATAACACAAAATTTCAATGAAGCTATTACAATAAAACAACTCGCTGATACTGTGCATTTAAGTCCAAGTTACTTCATGAACCGATTCCGCAAATATGTTGGAATCAGCACTTTTGAATACATCTCACATTTCAGGATTTACCATGCTTGTAAAATGCTGATAGACACCAATAAAAACATATCTGAAATTGCCTTTGAATGCGGCTTCCGAAACCTTTCAAATTTTAACAGACAATTTTTTAAGATAGTTAACTGTACACCTGCTGAATACAGAAAGAATCATCAGATAATCAGGCAGAATTTTACTTGATGAAATGCAAAAAATATGATATAATAAAAAAAACAGATTTTTCTGTTAATACTTAATTTAAAGCGAATTCGATGAAACAAGATTACTTTGAAATCAAAAATTCTGGTCAGACTTTTATTTTTCATTGAATTTGTAATAATAAATAATATATGCGAGGTGTTGAAATGCAAATTAACTTTAATTTATCTGGTTCAGAAACAACCAGATTTGAACAGGTGAAATATTGCAAAAAAAATATTCTGCAATATTCTCTTGGAGGGCTTATGTACAGTCCGGCAGTAAATAAAACTATTGCAGATGCATTAATATCAAGGAAGTATCCTGCATTGCGTTCAATAGCATTTTGTCTTGAGGACGCTATAAGCGATTCAGCAGTAGAAGAAGCCGAAGAACAACTGTATATATCATTCAAGAAAATTTATGACGCAATAAATGCCGGAGAAATAAGTATTTCTGAAATTCCGCTTATCTTTATAAGAGTAAGAAATCCTGAGCAAATAGAAAATATATATGAAAAAATAAGTGATTTTGGATTGCTGACCGGTTTTATATTTCCTAAATTCGACATGAGCAACGCAATTGAATACATAAATGCAATAGAATATATAAATCTGGATTTAAAAAAGCCAATATACTTTATGCCTATTCTTGAAACAAATGATATATTGAACGTAATTACAAGAAATAACGTCCTTGATGAAATAAAAAAAGTACTTGACAGTGTTAAAGACCTTGTTCTTAATGTAAGAATCGGCGGAAATGACTTCTGCAATGCATATGGGTTCAGAAGAAATTCATCACAAACTATATATGATATAGCAGTTATACGCAATGTAATTGCAGATATTGTCAATGTATTCGGTTCAGAGTATGTTATATCAGCACCTGTGTGGGAATATTTTGAAAACGATAACAGCTATGACTGGTATAATGGACTTATAAAAGAACTTGAACTTGATAAACTGAATGGACTTATCGGAAAGACAGCGGTTCACCCGTCACAGGTTCCGGTTATAAATGAAGCGTTAAAGGTAGATAAAAATGATTATTCCGATGCTTTGAAAATACTTAACTGGAAAGATGATGTATTTGCAGTATCAAAAAGTGCCGGCGGCGACAGAATGAACGAGCAGAAAGTACATGAAAAATGGGCAAAAAAAATCATTGCACTTTCATCAATATATGGAATAAAATAACAGGAGAACATATGAAAATCATAGAAAATAAATCTTCTTATAAAATAGAAGAACTTATTAATATGGCAAAAAGAGAAAACAATAAAAAAAGAAGTTTTCTTATTGTCAATCCATCACAGGCAAAGCATATACCTGTAAAGCCATCTCAGACATTAAAGCTTTTCAAAGAATTAAGTGCTGAACTGAAAAAATATGTATCTGAGGAAGATAATATACTTTTTATAGGATTTGCAGAAACAGCAACAGCAATAGGAGCCGGAGTTGCATCTGAATTTCCTGATTCATTCTATATGCATACAACAAGAGAAATTGTTGATAATGCGAATATGATAGTTGAATTCAAAGAATTACATTCACACGCAACACAGCAGACGCTCCAGTGCAATGACTGGGAAAATATAATCAATGATAAAAATCATATAATTTTTGTGGAAGATGAGATTTCGACAGGTACAACTATAATGAACTTTGTAAATGCTTTGAAAGAGAATAAAAAAGTACCTGAAAATATGAAATTTTCAGTATGTTCAATAATAAATGGAATGACAGAAGAAAGAAAAAAGGAACTTGAAAAACAGAATGTATTTTTCATATATCTTCTTAAAATTTCAATGGCTGGTCATAAGGAGATTGAATACAACTCCCCTGCTGTTACATTGAATAAACAGGAAAATCGTCATAAAAATATATCTCATATCAATATAAATAAAGATTATATGAACGCAAGAACCGGCGTAAATACCAGAGATTATATAAATGCAGTTGATAATATATCTGAAACTGTTCTGAATAAACTTTCTGATTATAAGATTGAAAGCAAAGATAAAATAGCCGTAATAGGTTCAGAAGAATTTATGTATCCTGCTATTTTAACTGCTTATAAAATCGAAAATGCATACAAATCCTGTCAGGTTGTAACACACTCAACAACAAGAAGTCCTGCTGAACCGCACAATGAAGAAAATTATCCGTTAAAATCAAGAGCAAGTATTGACAGTTTTTATGAACATAACAGAAACACATTTCTTTATAATACATATCACAATTATAAGCTTGTAATTCTTATAACTGACAGCACAATTGATAATCCATATGCTGAAAAATCATTCACAGATGCCTTTACAGAATGTAAAAACTTTATTATTGTGAGGTGGAATTGATATAATGATGAATTCATCATATAAAAAAGAAGATGTAACAATACTCCTGAAAGATATTTCAGGACTTGTTGAACCTCTGCCTGCTGAAAAGCGTGAACCTCTTATCCAGAGTGGTGTGCATTACTGTGAAATGCTTCCGCTTGAATATGTGCCTACAAAAGAATATTTCTCACTATATCAGACTGCACTTGAAAAATATTGCGGAATAACTGCCAAAGCTGTAATGATATGCAGTGAAAAGATACACAGAAAAATTCCCGAAAATCTTGTTATAGTATCGCTTGCAAGGGCTGGAACTCCAATAGGAATTCTTATAAAAAGATATCTTGAAGCAAAGTATTCGATAAAGGTTTATCACTATACAATATCAATAATCCGAGGGAAAGGCATTGACCATAATGCAATGAAATACATACTTGAACGCCATAAACCTGAAACAATACAGTTTGTGGACGGCTGGACAGGAAAAGGAGCTATTTTAAATACATTAAAAAATGAACTTGAATGTTTTGATGGCGTATCATCAGAGCTTGCGGTACTTGCTGACCCTGCAAATATAACTGATTTGTGCGGCACACATGATGATTTTCTTATTCCAAGCTCATGCCTTAATTCAACCGTATCAGGACTTATAAGCCGCACATTTTTAAGAAATGACATTATAGGCAAAGATGATTTTCATGGTGCTGCTTATTATGGAAACCTTATCAATGAGGACAGAACATATGAATTCATTGATTCTGTACTTTCAAAAATAGATTACAGTTCATTGAGCAATGATATTATCAACCATATAATATCCGAAGAAAAAATCGAAAATCTGAATAAAACAGGTGCAGAAGAAGTAAAGGAAATTGCAGATAAATTCGGCATATCAGATATAAATCTGGTTAAACCGGGCATAGGCGAAACAACCAGAGTATTATTAAGACGTATCCCATGGAAAATTCTTGTAAACAGCCTTGATGATACTGAATATATAGGACATATACTCCGACTTGCCAAAGAAAAGAATGTTGAAGTAATTGAATACCCTCTTGAATGTTACAGAGCCTGCGGCATTATACGTTCAATGGCGGATACTTAAAAAATCAGACAGGAGAACCGATTTAAAATGATATTATTTGCTACTGATTTGGATAATACTATTATCCATTCATATAAAAAGGCAGATGAAAATAAAGAAATATGCGTTGAACTATATACTGACGGAAAAAAATTATCATATATGACACAAAAAGCATATGAACATCTTAATATTCTGAAATTAAACAATAATCTCAATATAATACCTGTTACCACACGTTCAGTCGAACAGTATCAGCGTATTCATCTTTTCAAAGGCAGCAATCCATATCCCGAATATGCAGTAACATCAAACGGAGGGATTTTGCTTGTAAATAATGTTTCAGATGAGCAATGGTATAATGAATCGCTTGAACTTATAGCAAGCAGTATGCCGCAGCTTGAAAAAGCAAGAAAAATACTTGACAAACATTCTGCAACACAGTTTGAATCAAGGCTTGTTGATGGAGTTTTTGTATTTACAAAATCAGATGATATAAAGGAAATAACTGATATTCTCAATAAATCGCTCGACCTTTCGGACGTATTTATCCTTAATAACGGTGAAAAAATATATGTAATTCCAAAAATACTCTCAAAAGGAACAGCAATAAAAAGGCTGATAAAAAAATTCAGACCTGATATTACTGTAAGTGCGGGCGACAGTGCTTTTGATATTCCGATGCTTTTGGAAACAGATATTTCGATAATACCGCCTGATATGCCGATGATTGATAAAATAAAATCCGGGAAAAAACTTATAAAACCTGATAACTGCAATTTTGCTGAATTTATATGCAGTCAAATATCAAACATATGTGAGGAGTTTTTAAAATGAAACAGTTTGATTCAAAAATTCAGAAAATAAACCATGAACTGATGAAAAGCATCATATCATATTCATTAGATGGAAAATATGATAAATGCGATAAATTTCTGATGGATAACATTGAAAAGTTTACTGAGAAGAATGGTTTGTCATCATGCTGCATATATAAAGAAGAAGCCGTAATGCGTGAACGTATAAATTTATTATGTGCAAAGAAAAATAGTGAAAATATAACAGATATAATAAAACCGGCTTGTGAAGATTGTTCAGCCGGAGGATATATAGTAACTGATGCCTGTAAAAATTGTCTTAATCAGAAATGTGCCTTAGTATGCGAAAATCATGCAATACTTTTTGATTTAAACGGGAAAGCCGTAATAAATAAGAAACTATGTTCAGAATGTGGAAAGTGCATATCGCAATGTCAGTATAATGCCATACTCTCATTGAAAAGACCTTGTGAAAATTCATGTTCATTGAAAGCACTGACAGTAAATGACAAAAAAATTGCAGTTATAAACAATGATAAATGTATTTCATGCGGAATGTGCGTTTTAAGTTGTCCGAATGGTGCTGTTTCTGAAAAATCATTTATAGCCAAAGCAGCTGAAATAATATATGAAGGCAGCAAGAAGAACAAATATACAGTATATGCACTGGTTGACCCGTCATTTATCCATCAGTATCCTGAATGTAAGCCATCACAGTTTATGAATGCAGTAAAAGAAACAGGATTCAATGAAGTATCGGTTTTTTATGAATACATTGAAAAAACAGCCTATATGCAGGCAGGAGAACTGGTTGACAAGGGATTTGTAATAAGCAAATACTGTCCGGCATTCATAAATTATCTTAATATACATTTTTCAGGAATATCTGAAAATATAACCGAAATTGATTCGCCGGTTATTGAGGCGGCAAACGAAATAAAAAATAAAAACAGCAATTCAAGAATAGTATTCATTGCACCATGCTCTGCAAGAAAGAAAGAATTTCTCAATAATAATCTTATTGACTGTGTAATAACATTTGAAGAACTTGATGCATTCTTCGATGCATTGAATATAAAACCGGAAGAAATGCCGGCTGATACAGAATACGATGAACTAACCGAAAAAAATAAATTTGAAGGAAGTTTTTCAGAGCTTCTCTCTGATGCATTAAATAATAAAGGAATAGGAAATCTCAGATACCGTTCAGGTTTTTACAGCGGAATAGATGAATGCAGAACTGCATTGCTTAAAAGCTCCAAGAAAGTATCAATCAATACATTTATTGATGCTTCAATATGCAGTAACGGCTGTATAAACGGCTCGGGATGTATCAATAAAAAATAAGCGTGGTCAGGTGTTAACAATTGAAAAAAATAAAAAGTATATTCAAAAAGCTTACATATCCTAAAATAATAGCATTAGGATTTATGATACTCATATTATTCGGAACAGTCCTGCTTATGCTTCCCGTATCCAGCAGAGATGGAAATTCCGTACCATTCATGAATGCCTTGTTTGTTGCAACGTCTGCTTCATGCGTAACAGGGCTTACTGTATATGATACATATGAGCAATGGTCACTTTTCGGACAGATAGTAATTATAACGCTTATACAGATAGGCGGTCTTGGTTTCCTTACTATTATAACAATGTTTTCAATGCTCTTTCGCCGAAGAATAGGTCTTAAAGAAAGAACATTGCTTCAGGAAAGCGTCAACACAATGTATGTCGGCGGTATTGTGAAGCTTACAAGGAAAATCCTGTTTGGGACTGCCATAATAGAATTGACGGGAGCAGCATTGCTTTCTATAAGATTTATTCCTGAAATGGGAGTTCCTGAGGGGATTTACAATGCATTATTTACATCAATTTCAGCATTCTGCAATGCGGGATTTGACCTTATGGGAAGATACGAACCATATTGTTCACTTACTCATTTTTATGATGATACTCTTGTGGTAATAACCATATCGCTGCTTATAAATTTCGGTGCTATAGGATTTTTTGTATGGGACGATATTTCAGTAAATAAGCTTAATTTCAGAAAATATAAGCTTCATACCAAACTTGTGCTTATCATAACTGCCGCATTAATAGTATTCGGAACTGCATTTTTCTGGATAGCCGAAAACGATAATCTTCTCAAAGGCATGAGCATAAAAGAAAAATTTTTAATATCTCTTTTCGGAGCTGTAACTCCACGAACGGCAGGATTTAATACTGTTGAAACAGGTGATATGACAACAGCTTCAAAGCTTTTCACTATAATTTATATGTTTATAGGCGGAAGTCCCGGTTCAACAGCCGGAGGTTCAAAAACAACAACAATAGCAGTAATTATGATATGTGTATGGGCAAATTTAAGAAACTCACCAAATCCAAGCATATTCAACCGCCGCCTTGAAGATGATATTCTCAGAAAAGCCTCATCTGTTGTATTTGTAAACTTCACTCTTGCCATTACAGGAGCTGTACTCATAAGTATAGTTCAAAGCAATATAGCTCTTGATGACATAATTTTTGAAGTATTTTCTGCTATTGATACAGTTGGAATGACAACGGGAATAACGAGGGATTTGAATAATTTTTCAAGATTGGTAATTACACTTCTCATGTATTGTGGACGAGTCGGAACTCTTTCATTCGCACTCCTATTTACTGAACAAAAGAAAACAAATTCTATTGTACATCCTGTTGAAAAAATAAATATTGGATAAAATATGAAAGGAATGTAAATTATGAAATCTATTCTTGTTATAGGATTGGGCAGATTTGGAAAGCACCTTATAAATAAATTTTATGAACTTGGTGATGAGGTTCTTGCAGTTGATATAAAAGAAGAAGAGGTCAACACCGTAACTCCGTTTGTAACTCAGGCTATTATCGGTGACTGCACAAGGGAGGAAACACTTCAAAGTCTTGGCATAAAGAATTTTGATATATGCTTTGTTTGTATAGGTCAGAATTTCCAGAACAGCCTTGAAATAACAAGCTTATTAAAAGAAATGGGAGCAAAAAGGGTTGTAAGCAAGGCAGGAACTGAAATTCATGCAAAATTTCTTCTGAAAAACGGTGCTGATGAGGTAGCATATCCTGAACGTGACAATGCCCATAAGCTTGCTTCAAGATATAGTGTTGATAATGTATTTGATTTCATTGAATTAACAAAGGATTCCGCAATATATGAAATTCCTGTTTCTCCTGCATGGGTAAAGAAAAGCATTATCGAACTTGACATAAGAAAAAAATACCATATAAATATTATTGCAATAAAGCAAAATGATATTGTACAGCCGCTTCCTAATGCTGAATATATTTTCACAGGAAATGAACATATTATAATAATCGGACATAATACCGAGGTTGAAAAGCTGATGAAAAAAATAAATCAGCAAATTCAGTAAATCATAAAAATGGTGATATACTTAAAAGAAGTATATCACCATTAATTTTTTTATAAGGATTCAAAAAATATATTTTTCTTCATAATTTCTTTATGATTAATGCTGTATGCAATTACTGCTTTTGCATATGCGGCTTCATAAGAAATATTAACAATAGGTATTGCACCTGCATCAATAATTGACTTTGCCGAACTGTACATATCAGCACGATTTTTAAATGATACGCAGTATACATCAACATCATTTTCCTTGCATCTTTCAATAAATTTCAGAAATGATGTATTATCATTACCCGAAGTGCAGGCAGTAGCGGAATGATACATTATATTTACAACTGCCTTTAGTGATGAATTTTCAACATTTATAAAGCTGTAATCCATGCCGGGAAATGATTTCAGCAGAAGTGTGTTTGAATATAGTCTGTCACATTCAATATGACATGACGGCTTTATATTTTCGAGCAGAGGATTAATTTTCTTTTTATTATATATAAATTCGTTTTCTGATATAACTCCAAATGGCTCATTTCCAAATGGTGAAAATCTGTCGCTGTATAAATCAGCTTCATTAATTCTTGTGCCGATGTATATTATTACAGCCTGTGCAGGATTTGCATATGCAAAAAATACTCCGTTTTTTACATAATGTCCTGATATAAAAGTTACCGCACCATTGAAATTTTTCACAGCATTGCTTCTTTCATCATCAGGCGGATAATCAGCGGCAACAAAAACAATCGGACATGAAACATCTGAAAAGAGATATGATATAAATGCTGAAGTATATGCAACTGTATCGCTCCCATGAGTTATTATAACGCCGTCATAAAGACTGAAATTAATAGTTTTCAGCAAATCAACAAGAATATTTATCGTTTCAATGCTGAAATTTTCACTAAGCTGAGAAAATGGCTGGATTACCTCAAAATTACATTCAGTATCTGACTGTTTTTTATAAAGATTAATTATTCTATAAGATAATGCATCAGTTGTATCAATAACATTGTTTTCAACTGTACTTCCGATAGTACCTCCTGTCAGAATAACAAGTATATTCATAAAATTAATCCTCTTAATTATAAGTTTATCATTATAATTGACCACCATAAAGAAAAATATTGACTAAAAACCGGAGGCGGCAACTTGCCGCTTAGTTAAGGAATGCTTCTACAATTACGGTTTCGGCTTCTTCTTCACTAAGTCCGAGTGAACGCAGTTTCAATAACTGTTCATTGTTTATTCTTCCGATAGCCGCTTCATGAATTATTGCGGCATCAAGATGTCTTGCATTAATTTCAGGTATTGAACAGACCTCCGCATTATCCATAATAATCGAATCACACTGAATATGAGCGTGACATTTTGAATTGCCTACGGCTTTCGGATGAAATACCTGCTTTGACTTGCCCTTTGCAACTGAACGTGATGTAATCTGTGCAGAGCTGTCTGTACCATTCATCTGAATTTCCATGTCAGACTGAGCAGTTTGATTATCATGTGTCATAAGTCTTTCGATAACAAAAAGCTTTGCTTCGCTGCCCATTATGACATCTGTTTTTCTTGCAGTTGAATCAACGCCCTTAATCTGTTCGGTATCCAGCATAAATACAGCACCGTCATCAAGAATTATGTTTGTTACAGGGTTGAGAACTCTTGCACCTGTCCCCTCACCTTCGCCATAATGCTTTTCCTCATATCTTACATTGGCATTTTTGCCTACATGGAAAGTATGAACGCCATCATGCCTGCTTTCATTGCAGCCGCTGTTATGAATACCGCAGCCGGCAACAATAACAACATCAGCACCGTCCTCAATAAAGAAATCATTGTACACCAAATCAGTCATACCTGACGCATCAACAACTACAGGTATATGAATCTGCTCACCCTTAGTATTACCATCAATAAATACATCAATACCCTGCTTATCGGTTTTCTTTTTGATTTTAACGTGTTCACTGTCGCCATGGCAAAGAGCAGTTCCGTTATATCTGAGATTAAATGCACCTGTCTGTGTAAAGCCTGCGGCATCAATCTGCTTTAAAATTTTCTCTGTTGTACTGTCTAATATTGTCATATTGCTTCTCCTTAACATTTATCAGATTTATTAATGCACTTGCATGACGTATTGTCATTATTATCATGGAGCAGTATCGGAAGAATCTCCTCCTTAGAGCCAATATGTGCGATTTTGCCATTATCAACGACCATAATCCTGTCAGCCATTTTAATAATTCTTTCCTGATGAGATATAAGAATCTGACTCTGATTATTTGTTTTATGAAGCTCCTCAAATTCCTTTACAAGCATTGAAAAGCTCCATAAATCTATACCTGCTTCCGGTTCATCGAAAATACATAATTTATGAGTACCTGCGAGAACAGTAGCAATTTCAATACGCTTCATTTCACCGCCTGAAAGAGTTGAATCTGCTTCACGATTGAGATATTCCTTAGCACAAAGACCAACCTTGCTGAGCAATGCACAGCATACTTCCTCCGGCAATGGTTTGCCGGCTGCGAGAGAAATAAGTTTGGAAACAGTCATTCCCTTGAATCTCGGCGGCTGCTGGAATGCAAATCCGATACCAGCCTTTGCTCTGTGGTCAATATCAAAATCGCTTATATCCTGACCATCAAGAATAATTTTTCCGCTGTCAGCCTTTTCAATGCCCATAAGCAGCTTTGCAAGAGATGATTTTCCGCCGCCGTTAGGACCTGTTATTACAAGCATTTCGCCCTCTTTTACATCAAAAGATATATCATTGACAATATATCTTTCATTACCATTTTCATTTACTTTAAAAGTGAGATTTTTTACTTCAAGCATTTTACCACTCCTTTATGTTATCAATGTACATTATATCATATTGCTCAATGAAAATCAACATTTATTCGTTTTTGCATCTATAAAGGCATTATTGAATACATTAAATATTTCAGGAAAGTCCTTTTTCACCCTTATAGGCTTGAAATCCATATTCACAAAGCAATGTGAGGTTGAACCTGTGGTACATAAAGTATCTGTATCATCGTCAAAAACCTCATACTTCATACTGAATCTTGCCGCACCGAAATCGGAAACATATGTTTCAACTCTGAATGTCTGACCGAAACGCATAGGTATTTTATATTCGCATGATGCGGAAAGCACAGGTATCATAACGCCTGACTGCTCCATTTTTTCATACGGCATATTATATTTTTCAAGAAATTCAATTCTTGCTTCCTCAAACCATCTGATATAGTTTGAATGATGGACAATGCCCATTCCATCAGTTTCATAGTATTGTATTTTTCTTCTGAAATAACTGATATAACTTTTTTCCTGCATGATGTATAAATTCCTTTCTTATGGAAAATTATCTTACAAAGATATTATATAACAAAATACAAAAAAATTCAATTGTATTAATGAAATTCAGAAATAATGATTTATGGCATTATATGTATTATGGGATACTTGACAGAAATTATTAAAGCTATTATAATAAAATTAAACAAAAACAATATTGAAAGGAAAAAAACATATGCTTCACTGGTTAATCGGAGGCTCCGGAACAGGAAAATCGTCTGCAATAATTAATATAGCAAAAAGAAAAACAGATGAAGGAATATCGCCGCTTATAATAGTACCGGACCAATTTTCATTTGAATTTGATAAAAAGCTATACCGGCTATTCGGTGCAGAAAAATACAATAAGGCAGATACACAGATTTTCTCCAGACTGTCAGAAACAATATTCTTGGAATATGGAGGGAAATCCGGAGAATACGCTGATGATTTAACCAAAAGTGCGGTAATATATCAGGCAGTAGAGGAAGCTAAAAATAAAAAATTACTTAAATTCTTTACCAGACAAGCAGAAAAAAGCGGATTCTGTGAAAAAATGCTTCAGGTGATAGATGAACTGAAGAAATCCAATGTTACAAGCGAAGAACTTTATGAAAAAACAAATCATATTAATCATCAGGTAAAAGCAAAGGCTGAGGATATATCAATAATATATGCACTTTACAACAATATTCTTGAAAAAAATAAGCTTAAAGATAAACTTGACAATATATCCGAAGCGGCAGCACTTGCCGCAGAACATCAATATTTCAAAGGCAAAACAGTATTCATTGATGAATTTGAAAGCTTTCCGGACAATGAACTTGCAATGCTTAAAGCAATAATATCTCAGACAGCCGATGTCTATATAACATTGAGAAGCGATAATATCAATGAAAAAAATTCACCTTTATTCCAATCTGCTAATTCAACATATTTCAAACTTAATGACATAGCTGATAAATATGGCATAAAGCATGAAAAACAGATTTTTACAAATCAGTATCGTTTTAAATCAGAAGCTATAAAATTAGTATCGTCCAATATTTTCCGAAATAAAAAAACTGCTCCATCTGATATAAGTAATGGCATAAAAATTATTGAAGCAAGAGATTTTTATCAGGAAGCTGAATTTGTATGTTCAGAAATATGCCGGCTTATAAGAGATGAAAACTACAGATTCAATGATTTTTCTATTGTAACAAGAACACCTGATGATTATTCCGGAATACTTGAAGCCTGCTTTAAAAGATACCATATTCCATATTTTATGGACGTGGATAAATCTGTAATGCACACATCAATAATGCTGCTAGTATCAAGCATACTTGAAATAATATCCGCCAGAAAACCTGATACTGAAATAATATTGAAATATGCCAAAACTCAGCTTTTAGGACTTAATTATGAACAAATATCCATACTTGAAAATTACTGTTATAAATGGAATATAAACGGAGATATATGGAATCACCCGTTTACTGCCGAACTCAGCGGCAACGGTGAAATTGCTGAAAAAATGCGTCATGATATAATCGAGCCGTTGAATATTTTGAGAAAAAAATGCAGTAATACAACAGGACTGCAAATATGCCTTGCTTTATATGAATATTTTGAAGAAATGAATATTCCAAGAAATATATCCGGATTTGCAGAAGAATACATGAATAATGGATATGAGTATATGGCAAAAGAACTGAAAAGATTATGGGGCTGCCTTATGGATATACTTGATACAGCCGCAAATATACTTAATGATACAAAGATATCACCATCTGAATTCAAAAATCTGATAAATTCCATGCTGAAACAGAATAAATACAGCAATCCGCCTCATTCACTTGATGCCGTATCCGTTTCATCGGCACAGAGAGCAAGATTTGATAATCTGAAAGCGGTATTCATAATAGGCGTAAATGAAGGAATATTCCCAACTGTAAAAATTCCTGAAAGTCTTATCAGTGAAAATGACAAACAGATACTTGAAAAGGCAGATATTAATTTCTCTAAATCTCTTGAAGTTCTTGCAGCTGATGAAAAATTCATGTTCTATAAAGCAGTTTCAGCACCATCAGAAAAGCTGTATATATTGTATCCTGTTGCAGATGCATCAGGAAATTCAAGATTTGCCTCCAATGTCATTTCAAGTATATCATCAATGTTCAAAGATAATATACTGCATTACTGCACAGAAGCCGACAGTATTTTTTATTCGCCGACTCCGGAATCTGCTTATTATAATCTTGTCCAGCACTTTCAAAAAAATGCATCAAATCAGATAAAGGATATACAGAATGTACTGAATGAGATACCAACTTATAAAGAAAAAATCAATTATCTTATGAAAGTATATCAGAATGATGATTTCAGAATAGAGAATACTGAACTTATCAGAAAAACTCTCTCAAACCGCTTTATAATATCAGCAACGAAATTTGAAACATATAATATGTGTCACTTTAAATTTTTCTGCCGTAATATTCTTAAAATAAATCAAATCCAGCGAAAAGATATAAACCCCATTGAAACAGGAAACATAATACATAAATGCCTTGAAAATATTTTTCTTTCATGCAGTACAAAAGATGAATTCATAAATCTCAAGCCTGAAAATATACGCTGTATCATAACGGATACTCTTAACGACTACCGTAATGATGAACTCGGCGGAAATTTCGCAAAATCTTCCAGATTTGAAGCAAATTACAGCAAAATAAAAAACACAGCATATGAAATAACAGTACATATACAGGAAGAACTTGCACAATCTGAATTCAGACCATCTGATTATGAACTTGTAATATCTGAAAAATCCGAAAATACTCCTCTTAAAATCACAACACCATCAGGAATAGAAGTTATTCTCAGCGGAAAAGTTGACCGCATAGATATATATGAAAAAGACGGCGTAAAATATATACGAATAATTGATTATAAAAGCAGAAATAAGGATTTTTCATTTGAAAACCTGTACTATGGAATAGATATGCAGATGTTTCTGTATCTTTACTCAATTATTTCAGGAGAAGGAAAATACAAAGGTGCCAAAGCTGCCGGCGTGCTTTATCAGCCATATTCAAAAACTCTCAGTGATGACAAGCAATATGACAAATCAATCAAGAAAAGAAAAAATCATAAAATGACAGGTGTAGTACTTCAGGACAGAAATATCCTTGCTGCAATGGAAAAAGAAATACAGGGACTTTATATCCCCGCTGAACTTACCTCCAAGGACAAAGGAACAGGAGAACCGATACTGAATAAAAAATCCTCCTCATGCCTTAACGAACAGCAGTTTATTAATCTTGAAAAATACATCAGAAAATCCGTATCGGATATGACCGAAGCTCTCTATTCAGGCGATATATCAATCAATCCTTTTGAAAATTCATGCCAATATTGTGAATATACTGCAATCTGCGGAAATAATGAAGCAAAACGAAAGAAATGTCCGGAAGACAGAGAAAAATTACTTAATGATATTGAAAATATTGACAATATAACGCAAATTCAATAAAAACAAAGAGTGAGTGCATTACTATGCACCCACTCATTTTTAATTTAACTGATAAATAAACCGCAGGAATTAGCAGCCACAGCCACAGCCGCCACCGCAATTGTTGTTATTGCAGCCGCCGAAATCATTTCCGCATCCGCAGCAGAAAACGAGAAGAAGTATAATTATAATCCACCAGCAGCAATTGTTATTTCCGAAACCACACATAATAAATATCTCCTTTTAATATGAATTATGAAGCTTTTTGTTTGTTTTATCTGCTTCATAGTACATTATATGATATGGTCGGAAATGTGTTACAGAGAATTGTTATGCATTTGCACCGACAGTTTTAAGCTGGCTTTTCTCATTTTTGTCAAATGATTTAATTTTGATAACATATGATATTATCAGCCATATTGTCATTACAATCCATATAATAGGCTCACAGATACATACTCCCATATAATCTATCTTAGGAACAAGCAGAAATGTCACTACTGCCTTGCCTGCCAGTTCCATAATGCTTGATATAACGGGAATAATTTTCATACCCATACTCTGCATTGAGCTTCTTAAAACAAGAAGTATTCCCAGTATAAAATAGAACGGCGTATTTATTTTAAGATATTTCCATGCAACCGCTATTATATCGGAATTACTGTTGCCTGAAACAAATTTAAGCAGAATATCGCCTGCAAAATATATAACCATTATTGTAAATGCTGACCATATAAATGTAATCATCACGCTGCGGAATATGCCTTTTTTAACCCTGTCAATTTTTCCAGCACCCATATTCTGACTTGCAAAAGCAGATGATGCCGCACCAATGCTTCCATATGGCAGCATAAACATTTCAGATATTTTTCTTGCAAATGTATGTGAGGCAATAGTTTCATTGCCAAGGCCATTTATAGCACTCTGAAGAATTACAGAACCTATTGCTACTATTGAAAGCATAAGTCCCATTGCAAGACCTGTTGAATAAAGTTCCGCAGCTTCCCCTTTTGTTATTTTGAAATCACCTTTCGACACATGAAGTACGGGACACTTTTTCAATATGTATATATAACAGAGCAATGCGGAGAGAAACTGGGATATAACTGTTGCATATGCTGTACCCTCAACGCCCATTCCGAATACTTTTATAAACATAATATCAAGAATTACATTTGCCACTATTGAAAATCCAAGGAAAAACAGCGGCATAACAGTATTTCCGATTGCACGAAGTATCGCTGAAAACAGATTATAAAGCATTGAAAAGGTCATGCCTGCAAATATTATCGTTATGTAAATATTTGAAGTTTGAAGAATATTCTCAGGAGTTCCCAGAAGTCTTATAACCGGCTCTGAAAATATCAGGCTTAAAGCAGTCATTGCAAATGATGTTGCAAGTCCTAAAATCAATGTACCGGCCACAGAACGCTTTAATGCTGTCATATCCTTTGCACCAAAATTCCTGCCTATTATTATTGCAAATCCGTTTGTAAGTCCGTTCATAAAATTTATTACAAGTGACATAACAGGTGCTACTGCACCAACAGCCGAAATAGCATTTGAATCTTCAATAAAGTTTCCAATGATTGCTGTATCAGCAAGATTATAGAATTGCTGAAAAATATTGCCTATAAACACAGGCATTGCAAACATAACAAGTAATTTGGTTATATTTCCCGTTGTCAAATCTTTCATAGACCTCTCTCCTTTCGGATATAATAATAGCATTGAAAAAACAATTTGTATATCATATTCATTTGATTTTTTTCATATTTATCGGATTTATTCTTGAAAAATTTTAAAAATTTTTTTAAAATATATTGACAATGAAAAAATTTTATGGTACAATTAGAACATCGTTGAAAAGCTATAACGAAGACGGTTAAAAACAGATGTTCACAGAGAGTCGAGTATGGTGTGAATCGATAACGGACGTTTTTGAAACTTATCCCTTCCGAGCTGAAAGCCCCAAAGGTTCATTTCCGAGTAGACGCTTTCCGTAAATGCAGCGTTAATGCAAAGAGTTTGTTAGAACTTGTTGAGTGACATTTCTTAGTGAAATGTAATTTGAGTGGTACCACGGATTTTTTCCGCCTCAAAGATATGCACATATCTTTGAGGCGTTTTTGTTTCTCAAAAAAATTTTTATTTCAGGAGGTATAATTATGAACAATATGGAACAGAAACTCAAAGAAATTGCTGAAAGAATCAGAACTCTCAGAGAAATTATGGATTTCACAGAAAATCAGATGGCTGAAAAAACAGGTGTGTCCGTAGAAGAATATAAAAAGATGGAAAACGGTGAAAGCGATTTCAACTTTACTTTCATCTATAAATGTGCCCAGGCATTTAAAGTTGACATCAAGGATTTGCTTGAGGGTACAAGCCCGAGCCTTACTGAATATTCAGTAACAAGAAAAGGCGAAGGTCTTCCGATTGCAAGGCGTGAAGGCTTTGTATATAACAATCTCTCCCCTCTTTTCAAAAATAAAATGGCTGAACCATTTTGGGTAAAGATACCATATTCAGAAGATAAGACAATGCATTTCAGCTCTCATGAAGGTCAGGAATTTGACATTGTCATAAAGGGTTCGCTCAAAATCCAGATTAACAACAATGTTGAAATACTCCATGAAGGCGATTCAATATTCTATGACAGTGCAAATCTCCATGGTCTTGTTGCTGTTGATGGTCAGGATTGTGAACTTTATGCCATTGTACTCAATCCTAACGGCAGCAGCAATGAATATCATGCTCCCGAAGCCGCTGCTGCTGATATCATCAGCAAACATGATACAGAAAGAATATACAAGAAATTCACAGAAGTCAAAAAGGATGAAAACGGCGTTATCTGTGACATTAAATTCAAGAATGAAGAAAAATTCAACTTTGCATTTGATGTAGTTGATGCTCTTGCTGAAAAATGTCCTGACAAGCTCGCTATGCTTCATGTATCAAATGATAAGACAGAAGTAAACAGATTTACTTTTGCTGATATGAAAAAATATTCTGCAATGACAGCAAATTATTTCAAATCTCTCGGCATTGGCAAGGGCGACCGAGTAATGCTTATCCTCAAAAGACATTATCAGTTCTGGTTCTCAATCCTCGCCCTCCATAAGCTTGGTGCAATCGTTATCCCTGCAACAAATCTCCTCGTAAAGCATGACCTTGATTACAGATTCAATGCAGCCGGTGTAAAGGCTATTGTTTGTACATCTGACGGCGATGTTGCAAATCAGGTTGACCTTGCTATGCCGGACAGTCCAACAGTTGAAACCAAGATTATCGTTGGCAAGGCAAAAGATGGCTGGCATCATTTCAATACTGAATTCACTGCTTACAGCGATGTATTTGAACGTACAGCTGATACTGCCTGCGGAAGTGAAGATATGCTTATGTTCTTCACATCAGGTACAACAGGATATCCAAAAATTGCAACTCATAACCATAAATATCCTCTTGGTCACTTCATTACAGCCAAATACTGGCACAATGTAGACCCTGACGGAATTCATTTTACAATTTCAGATACAGGCTGGGGCAAGGCTCTCTGGGGCAAACTCTATGGTCAGTGGCTCTGTGAAGCGGCTGTATTCACATATGATTTCGACAAATTCAAGGCAGAAGATATTCTTCCTATGTTTGCAAAATATAATATCACAACATTCTGTGCTCCTCCTACAATGTACAGATTCTTCATCAAGGAGGATTTGAGCAAATACGACCTCTCATCAATTAAATATGCTACCGTTGCAGGTGAGGCTCTCAATCCTGAGGTATTCCAGCAGTTCTATAAAGCTACCGGCGTTAAACTTATGGAAGGATTTGGTCAGACTGAAACAACTCTCGTTATCGGAAACTTTGTGGGAACAACTCCAAAGCCGGGTTCAATGGGTAAACCATCTCCGCTTTACGATGTTGATATAGTTCTCCCTGATGGTACAAGTGCAAAGACAGGTGAAACAGGTGAAATTGTTATCAGAACTGATAAAAATAAACCATGCGGACTTTATTCAGGATACTACAGAAATGAAGAAAAGACAAAGGAAGTATGGTATGATGGTATGTATCATATGGGCGATACAGCATGGAGAGATGAAGACGGATATTTCTGGTATGTAGGTCGTGTTGATGACCTTATCAAGTCATCAGGTTATCGTATCGGGCCATTTGAAATTGAGAGCGTAATCATGGAGCTTCCATATGTACTTGAATGTGCTGTTACAGCCGCAAAAGATGAAATCAGAGGACAGGTTGTAAAGGCAACAATCATTCTTACAAAGGATAAACAGCCATCTGAAGAACTCAAGAAAGAAATTCAGACATATGTAAAGGTACACACAGCACCTTATAAATATCCGAGAATAGTTGAATTTGTTGAAGAACTTCCAAAGACTATCAGTGGTAAAATCAGACGAGTTGCAATCAGAGAAGAAGATAATAAATAATTATATTTCTTATAAGCAAACAGCCTTGGCGGAATATTCCGTCAAGGCTGTTATTTCTGATAGTTTATGTGAAGGTAACAACTTGCTGTTTATTAAAGACCCGCCACTTTTCTGAGTACAGCAAGTGCATCATAAGCTGTTATATCTGAATCGCCGTTTG
>JBJEQS010000348.1:0-1534 GCA_051881875.1 Oscillospiraceae bacterium | reverse complement strand
ATTTCACAGGGATATTTACAAGGATTTTGCATCACTTCAGACTGATGTAAAAGAAGGCGACAAAGAAAACAGCGGACTTGATATTGAAAGCCTTGAGGTTTTTGAGAACATCGCATTTATAATGGCAAAACATGCTGACCCGGACAATGTTCCCGATAGTCCCAATGAATTTCTTGAACAGTTCAACACATTCAGTATTTATGAAATTCTTCCGCAGCTGATAGAATTATGGGGACTTAATACTGCAACACAGGTGGAATCTAAAAAAAACATCGCCCGACTGACCGACCGATGACTACCCCGCTGTTTCTTCTAAGATGCAAACAGCTCGGTCTTTCTATGACCGAGCTAGATTTGCTGACTATTGGTTTAATAAATGATATGTTTACTGAACGTGAGAATGATGATTATTCCGGTTGGCATGAACTCGCTTCGCAGAGTGATTTTGATGCGTTTTAATCAGCTTCATTTTCTGCTCTTACTATATGAATAAATTCTTCAGGAGTATATACAGTAATATCTGCTTTTGCATAATCCTTGGTATTCCTTGTTACAATACAATCTGCATCAAAATGCTTTGCCGTTTCTACCATAACTGCATCTTCAAAATCGGTAACTTTTGAAAGAAGAGCCTGACGGCAATCTTCACCGGCAGTATCCATGATACCGAAAATAATAAGAAGTTTATTCAGCACATTCCTGGTCTGCTTATCATCATGAAAATGGCGATGCATGATGTAGTAGATATCCGTTACAGATTTCGCAGTAACATAACCGGTGAACTTTCTGTTTGCCGCAAGAAGAAATATATGCTGTGCATTTTCAGCAAAACCGAGACGACTTTGCATAGCATCAATTATAATACAAGTGTCAATTAATGCTCTCATATGCGACCAAGCCTTTCATCTCTTGCTTCTTCTACAGTGATATCCTCAGGTAATATTCCGAAAAGCGAATTTGCAATGTCTACTCTGTCCTGATTAGGATTCGTAAGTTTTGCAACAACTTTTCCGTTTTTAGTAATATAGATATCCTCAGTTTCGGCAAGCATTAAATACTTTCCAAAATTCATTTTAAATTCAGTAGCCGTAATAGACATATTCAAGCCCCCTTTTTATTTTCTGCTTACATTATATCATAATCGAACGATTTTGTCAATAAATTTCGTTCGATTTTTAATATAAAAAAGTTCCACCTTGGTTCGCAGTGCGTTATGCCTTATGCGTGGTGGGCTCTGTCATATATATTATATGCTATAAAAGCAAAAAATCAATAGGTTTTAGATTTTTCAAAAAAGTGAGGTGAACACCAATGGCAAACAGAATCAAAGGTATCACAGTCGAAATCGGCGGTGATACTACTAAACTTTCAAAAGCACTTGAAGGCGTCAACAAAACCATAAAGAACACACAGACACAGCTGAAAGACGTGGAGAAACTCCTAAAACTTGACCCGACCAATACTGAACTGCTGTCACAAAAACAAAAGTTACTTGCTGACAGCATAAATTCCACAAAGGATAAGCTGTCAACTT
>JBJEQS010000347.1:0-6411 GCA_051881875.1 Oscillospiraceae bacterium | reverse complement strand
GCCTTTGGAAACCGCAAGCTTTTGAAAAAGCTTGACCAAAACTTTTATTTTGGGATTGTCGAAATCACGTTTATTAACAAAAATTTAACTCATTCAAAAACCCTGTTAAAGTAATTTTCATATATTTACATTTTTTTGATATTATGCTAAAATATAATCATATAACTATATAAATTCAGTACGAATTAATAAAAGGAGTTTATTATTATGAATGAAAAAATAAAGCTTATAACCGGCAGTATATCGCAGGTAATTGCAGGAAAGGAAAGTCAGATAAGAAAAGTGCTTATCACGCTTATATGCGGCGGTCATGTTCTTATAGAGGACGTTCCAGGGGTGGGAAAAACTCAGCTTGTATCATCGCTTGCACGTTCACTGGACGGAAAATACAACCGTATCCAGATGACGCCCGATATTATGCCGTCAGATATAACAGGCTTTTCAATGTTCAGCAGCAGTTCTGAAAAATTCATATATCGTGATGGAGCGGTAATGTGCAATTTTCTGCTTGCAGATGAAATCAACAGAGCTTCCCCGAAAGCACAGTCAAGTCTTCTCGAAGCAATGGAGGAATATCAGGTAACTGTTGACGGCGATACAAAAAAACTTCCCGAACCGTTTATGGTTCTTGCAACTCAGAATCCTGTTGAAACATATGGTACATATCATCTCCCCGAAGCACAGATGGACAGATTTTTTATGCGGATATCAATGGGTTATCCGACAGAGGAGGAGGAAATGCTAATACTGGAACGTACTGAAAATGATAATCCTGTAAAACGTATTACAAAGGCTGTTATGAATATGAATGATATTCTTGAAATCAGGGAGGAGGCAAAGAAAATCTATGTTTCCGAAAAGATACGCAAATACATAATCGGAATAGTAAACAATACTCGAAACAATGATGCAATATCACTCGGAATAAGTCCGAGAGGAAGCATAAGTCTTTTCAAGGCGGCTAAGGCGGAAGCATATATAAATGACAGGGATTATGTTATACCCGATGATGTGAAATATTGTGCCGAATCAGTTCTTGCACACAGGATAATTCTTTCACCAAAGGGCAGAAACAAGTATGGTACAGCGGAAAAGGCAATATCAGCCGTACTCAGAGCCGTTGAAGTGCCTGTTGAATAATGTTCGGCGGTGAATCTATGAAAACATTGAAAACCTTTGTAAGCTATGTGACGATATTGATTATAATAGGCTTTTATACATTTTTCCTTGACGGCAAATCCGGAATGATAATGGCAGCATTTTTCATAATAGTACCGATTGTATCGTTTATACTTACGGTTATGGCAAGAAAAAGCATAAGCATAACGCTTGTATGCGATGAGAAGAATATCGAAAAAAACAGGGATTTTAAATATTCGATAAATATAAGCAAAAGGAATTTTCTGCCTGTCCCGTTTGTAACGCTGAAAATTCTCACAACACCTCATATTATAAGCGAAGATGAAAATACAATATGCTTTTCAATGCCCGTAAAAAAGGAAATGTCGGTTGAAAGCATATGCCGTACACGTTACAGCGGAAATGCGGAAATATTAATCGAATCGGCATATATAACGGATTATCTGAATATTTTTTCGATGAAGCTTCCGAATGTGAAAGCGGAGCATAAGATTGAAATAATCCCCGAAATACATGAGCTTGATACATTCGGCGGCATATTCAGAGCGGCAGCGGATACGATATGTATTGATGAGAATGAGGAGGAAACGGATACAGCGTCAGTATTCGGAATGAGTGCATTTGCAGGATATGAACACAGGGAATATGCGGCAGGTGACCCGATAAAGCGTATAAACTGGAAATTATCAGCCAACAAGGGAAAGCTTATGATACGTCTTGATGAGAAAATGCCTGCCGCAAGACCTGAAATAGTCCTTAATCTTTCGGGATATAATGACAATACCGAGAGCTGCATTGAAATGCGTGAGCGTATAATGGAGGGCTGTCTTTCATTTGCATATTTCTGCGTAAGAAACGGCATTGAATGTAATATATCATATTCGGAAAACAACAGCTGGAAAAGTATGAAAATCGGCTCGGCTGATGATATAAAGAGCCTTGCATTAAAGCTTTCATCATTCAGCGATATGGATAACAGTACGGCACTTCCCGAAAATGCATTGTTATCAGGGAAATCGTCAGGAACATTCATGCTTTTTACCCCCGACTATACGGAGATGGTGCGTGAATGTGCCGATACAGCAAGACAGCAGGGGAATTCTGTATTTGTTGTATGCGGTGATAATGAGGCTTGCGGTGATGATTTGTGGCACATAAGCGATACGCTTGAGATAAGTGAACGGAGGGCAGAGTAAAATGATAAAAAAGACATTAAGCAAAAAAATTCTGCCGCTTCTGCTATCGGTAATGATAACCACAGTATTTATGAACATATACGATACAAAACAGACCTTGATATTCGGCATACTGGCTCTTGTAATTCATTCGCTGATATTCATATGCTATGATTATTTTTCATCAAAGGGAGTTGTCGGAAAATACTGCTCGATACTCGGCGGATTTGCGGTAATAGTACTTTTGTACTTCATGGCGACATCTGGGGATAATTCCTCCAATGACGGAATTGATTTCATGCTCTGGTTTATGAGTTCCAGAGGAGCGGTTGAGGAATCGGCTCAGTATACATATACGCTTTTTGTCGGAGTATGCTTTTTTGTTGCGTCAACGGTATACTATTTCACACAGGTTCGGTACAGAATATTTGTTACATTTCTGATACTCATGATACCGTTTGCGATATATGCCAAGGAGGACGAGCATATTCCGACAGCAATGCTGCTTGCACTGCTTGTACTGTATCTTGCGGTAATGATACACTGCCGTCAGACCGCTGAATCCGAAAACAAACCTGATGTAAGAAAGATACTTGACAGCTCATACAAGAAATCAGCGGCAGTATTCATATTTGCAGTATCATTTCTTGCGTTTGCCATTCCGAAGCCGTCAGTTGAGGCGAACAGAGAATACTTTGAATCAATGATTCAGGCAAATTCACTTACACAGTATCTTTTGAGCAAACTCGGTGAAATGAGCGATACATCAGGCGGAGGCGGTTTTAATTTTAGCGGAAGCAGCAGAAGATTATTTGTATGCAGTGCGGAAGAACCCATGAATCTGAAATCAAGAACGTTTATGTATTACAATTTCAATGATGATACATGGTATGCCGACAACAGATATGACAGGGTATTTTTCAAGGACTGGGAGAATGAGGCGAAAAATTTAAATCCCGTAGATTTTCTGAATTCTGTTTATACAGCCTGTGAATACGATGAGGAATTTGCGGAAAAATACGGGATTGAATATCATAATCCAAATGACTATGACCTTTCGGTATACAGAAAAAGCATGACGGTTGTGCCTGTATATCTGAAGCCTGATTATATGCTTGCACCGAACGGAATAATCTCACTAAGCCGAAGCGATGGATTTATGCGTTCACAAAGCGGCAGCATACTCGGAGAATTTAACTATTCGGCAAGTATGATTTATTACTCGGATATGCTTTCGGATTCGGAATATGCAAGGGGAGTGATGAATAATCTTAATATTGCACAGTATGGTGAATTCCTTGATGAATTATATAACATACTCAATGAAAACCATGCAGATGAAAAATATATCACATCTGCGGAATATTTCATAAAGGACTATCAGACAGCTATGGATTATTACAGCGGTGTGACTTATGAGATTGATGAAAACAGGGAACATACGAAACCTGCACCGATGGAATCAGGGGAATATCTTCCGCCTGATTATGATGAGGATATAGTACAGCTTGCAGAGGATATTACAAAAAACTGCAAATCCGATATTGAAAAGGCAGAGGCGATTGAACGGTATTTCTACAACAATGATTACATATATGACCTTGAATATCAGAAAGGTCAGGGGGAAAATGTAAAGGATTTTCTGTTTGAATCGCATACAGGAGTATGTTATGAATACTGTACGGCAATGGTTCTGCTTGCAAGGGCGGCAGGACTTCCGGCAAGATACAATGAGGGCTTTATGATGAGCGAATATGATGAAAGCGAAAAAATTTATTATATAACAGCTGATAATGCCCATGCATTCCCGGAAGTATATATATCAGGCTATGGCTGGCTTGGATTTGAACCGACAATATCAGATGATATTTCAGAGCAGAAAACATCATTTTTAAATTCTGAGCAGATAATGATTACATTTATATGCTTCGGTGCATTGCTTGCAGTAATACTCGGCATGATTATCATATACATGGTAATTCCTGCGGTGTATGATAAATATTTCAGAATTAAGCTGAAAAAGTCCGACAGCGTCAGGGCAGCAGTTATGATAATAAAACGACTGAGAAAGCTGACGGATACTCCTGCATATGTAACAGCAGATGAATTTGCAGAGGATTTCATGAGCGTATACGGAATAAATATTTCAGAGATTACGGATATATTCAACGCATATACATACGGCAGAGGAGAGATAAATGCAGATATAAACAATGTATTCAGCGATATATATGATGAAGCATTTGCCAAAATAAAGGAATACAGAAAACAGATAAATAAAATCCGTGGTTAATTTTTTCAATAATATTAATCAGCAAAATAAAGGGATTTCCTTTAAGCCACAACAGGCGAATGCAGTTCGCCGAACAGCAATTATTAAATTTTCAAAAAGCGGTAAAAAAATCTTGACGTTTTATGAAAAAAGTAGTACAATATAATAGAAAGTTAATACATCTGGAGGAATTTAATTATGTCAAAAAATTTTATTGTTGAAACATCTGCAAGACACGTTCATGTAACACAGGAACATCTTGAAATACTTTTCGGAAAGGATGCAAAACTCACTCACAAAAAAGACCTCTCACAGCCCGGTCAGTTTGCCTGTGAAGAAAGAGTTACAATCGTAGGCCCTAAGAAAGAACTTGCAAATGTATCAATTCTCGGTCCTGTACGTCCTGCTACACAGGTTGAACTCTCCGCAACAGATGCACGTTCAATCGGTATTGCCGCACCAATCAGAGAATCAGGCGATACAGCAGGTTCAGGTGCTTGCAAAATCGTAGGACCATGCGGTGAAGTTGAAATTTCAGAGGGCGTTATCGTTGCAAAGCGTCATATCCATCTTACTCCGGCTGATGCTGAAGAACTCGGCGTAAAGGATAAGGAAATCGTATGGGTAAAGCTTGATACAGACGGAAGAAAAGCAATTCTCGGCGATGTAGTTGTAAGAGTATCCGAAAAGTTTGCAAGAGCTATGCACATTGATACAGACGAATCAAATGCAGTAGGTGCAGGCAGAGAACTCATGGGCGAAATCGTAAAACTTTAATAAGGTCTGCGTAAATAAATAATCGAAGTAGAAAAGAAAGGGCGGTAATTTTTCCGCCTTTTCGTGTAAATAGGGATTAAATAATCTGCTGATTTAAAATCAAATTCTTATATTAAAAGGAGGATTTTTTAGATGTCAGAAACAGATATGAATCAGCTTAGAGCTGAACAGAAAGAAAAAGGCAAGGCTGAATTTTTCAGACGCATTGATGAAAATATTCTTAAAATGATTGCCAATCTTTCCGATATAGGAACTGTAAAGGCAAAGGATTTGGACAGCAAAAAAACTGCACTTGCAGTAATTGATGTTGTGAATGGTTTTGTGCGTGACGGCAGTATGCAAAGTTCAAGAATTGAAGATATTGTATCACCGGTCATTAACCTTATTGATACGTTCACAGAAGCAAAAATGCCTGTGCTGGCATTTGCAGACTGCCACTGTAAACAATCAACGGAATTAAATCATTTTCCTGAGCATTGTCTTGAAAACACCCCTGAAGCAGAGCTGATAGATGAGATAAAGAGCCGTGGAAATTATCAGCTTATAAAGAAAAATTCGGTAAACGGATTTTTTGCACCGGATTTTCAGAAGTTCCTTGAGGAAAACAGTGAGATAGATACATTTGTTGTATGCGGTGACTGTACGGATATATGCATAATGAATTTCTGCCTTACACTCAGGGCATATTTTGACCAGAATAACAGAAAAATCAAAATAATTGTGCCGATAGATGCTGTTGAAACATATGATGACAACGAAACACATAACGGCGACCTTATGAATATAATTGCCATTGAAATGATGGCGAATTCTGGTATAACAATAGTCAATTCGGTTGAATAACGGAATATATACTTAATCTTATGGAATAATATAATGTGAGTTCAATAGATTTTCAGTTTGCGACAAGGTGCCGCCTCCGGTTTTGAGTATTAACCCTATCCAACTGGTCGGGTAGGTAAAAACAGAACCAACAAAACAAAATCCGAAATCAAAAGTTTTTGCCCAGCTTTTTTCAAAAAGCTGGTGGTTTCCAAAGGCAGAGCC
>JBJEQS010000346.1:0-6415 GCA_051881875.1 Oscillospiraceae bacterium | reverse complement strand
AATGTTTAATTTCAGAAGATTTGTTAACAAAAATTTAACTCATTCAAAAACCCTGATTATCTGTCTTGAAAACATAGAAAACATATGTTATAATAGATATTACATAAGCTTATATTCAACAGAAACAGATAATCTATTAAAAGGAGATGTGTGATTATGAAAATTTCAACCAAAGGAAGATATGCTCTGAGAATGCTTATTGACCTTGCACAGCATAACGATGAAGGTTTTATATCTCTTAAAGATATTGCAAAGCGTCAGAATATATCAAAAAAATATCTTGAACAGATAGTACCTCTTTTAAATAAGGACGGCATACTGAAAGCCTCAAGAGGAAACAGCGGCGGATATATGCTTGCAAAAAAACCATTTGAATATACCGTCGGTGATATACTCCGGGCAACGGAAGGAAACCTTGCACCTGTTTCATGTCTTGAACATGAAGTAAATGACTGCGAAAGAGCCGGTGAATGTACTACATTATGGATATGGCAGGGACTGCGTGATGCCGTTTCTGAATACCTTAACGGAATAACACTTCAGGATATAATAGAAAGATGCAATGCATCAGACGGAAATAATTATTGTATTTAACATATCTCTTTACCAGGACTGTAATTCCGTATGAAATTACAGTCTGTATTTATGAAAGGAGGTATTTATATATGGAGGCTCTGAAAAAGCATAGGAAATATGTTATAAATATGCTCTCAATATTAATTCTTGTAATACTTATACTTGGAGTGAGCTTTTACAGTACCATGACGATTATAAAAAATCAAAGCAGAACAATCGGCATGGATTCTGTAAGAAATATTTCGTATAACTCACAGAATATACTCAACTCCGCTGAAGAAATGCTTAATATATCATGTTTTTCTCTTTCAGGAATGAATTTGCAGAATATGTCAACGGATTATATTAACGGATATATACAGGAATTTTCTCAATATGTGCGTGAAACTACAAACCATCAATGCAATGGAATATACTGTTATTTAAACACATCATTCTTCAGCGGAAATGAAAATTATCTGCCTGACGAAAACTGCGATATAAAATCTCTTGCATGGTACAGCGAAGCTGTAAAAGCTGGCGGAAGCAATGTTTTTATTGTATCTGATGATAAATCAACAATATCCATTTCAAGATATATTGCAAACTGCGGTGTCGCTGCAATAGATATAGATGCAAATATCATAAGCAGCTTTATGGATATATATACCCCTGATGACAGTATGTGGAATATATCAGACAGCAGCGGAAATATCATACTCAGTTCATACAAAAACAATTTTGAAGTCAGTCCTATAAGCGAGTATTCATCAGATGAGGGCATGATGAACTTCACTGATGAATACAACGAAAGGCACATCGCATTTTATCACAAACTGAATGACGCCTGGTATGTGAATGTAATCATCAGCGAAAATGAACTTTACAGTGAATCATACATACTCCTTCAGCGTCAGATGATATTCTCCATAGTTTTCTGCATTATAATATTCATTCTCTATACAAATTCATACATAAACAATATCCATGCCGAAAATGCATCTGAAGTAAAAAGCAGATTTCTTGCAAATATTTCCCATGAAATACGCACACCTATGAATGGTATTGTCGGTCTTACTGAAATAGCAAGGAATAATATGGATTCCCCTGAACAGATAACGTATTGCATAAATAAAATAGCAGCAACAACAGAATTCCTTAAAATGCTGATTGATGATATACTTGATGCTGCCAAAATCGAAAGCGGAAAAATGAAAATAAACAATCAGCCTTTCAGTCTTGAACAGCTTGTAAAGAGTATGGAGGAGCTTTTCCGTCCTCAAATTGAGGCAAAGGGCATTGAATTTATTGTAAAACGCAATTATGATGATATATCCCTTTCCGGCGACATAATGCGTATAAAACAGATTATTGTTAATCTTATCGGCAATGCAATGAAATTTACTGTGGAGGGCAGAATCGAATTTGTAATATCATATGAAAAAATATCTGAATATTACGGACGTGTCAGATTCTCTGTAAATGATACAGGAATAGGAATAAAAAAAGAAAATCTTGACAAGATTTTCAAGCCGTTTGAACAGGCTGAAAACAATATCTCGCATCAGTTCGGCGGAACAGGTCTTGGTCTTGCAATATCAAGCAATCTGGTAAAGCTTATGGGCGGAAATCTTGAAGTTGAAAGTGAAACAGGAAAAGGTTCAAAATTCTCATTTGCAATAGACATGAAAATTTCCGAAACAAAGAAAATATCTGTTGCACAGAATATTACACACATTGAAAAATATAACTTCAAAAATAAAAAAGTTCTGCTTGCGGAGGATAATGAACTCAACGCTGAAATCGCTGAAGCACTTCTTAAAAAAGCAGGGTTCTCAGTGGACATTGCCCATAATGGCAAAGAGGCAGTATATATGTTTGAAACATCGGGCATAAGATGCTACGATATAATCCTTATGGATATAAGAATGCCCGAAATGGACGGCATGGAGGCTTCAAGACAGATACGTTCCCTCTCAAGAAGCGATGCACAGAGTGTTATAATTATAGCAATGACGGCAAATGTATTTGATGACGACCGCCAGAAAGCTCTTAATGCCGGCATGAATGAATATCTTGCCAAACCGATAAACATAAAACTGCTTTACAAAACCATAAACAAACTGTTTGAATGATAAATTTTTAGGAGATGACTTTAATGAGCAATTTCATATTCAGCCTTAATGCAACAGTGCCTGTTTTCTTTGTAATATTTATGGGGTGGCTGTTAAGACGCATAGGAATAATTGATGAAAGATTTTCAGATGTAAATGATAAGCTTTCATTTAAAATTCTCTTTCCGATACTGCTTTTCAAGGATATTTCCCAGACTAATCTGAAACAGGACTTTGATATTAAATTTGCATTGTTCTGTTTTATATCCACAACAGTATGCTTCGCTGTAATATGGATTCTGGCAGAAATATTCATAAAGGACAAGTCAATTATTGGAAGCTTTGTACAGGGTTCATTCAGAGGAAGTGCAGCAATCCTTGGAGTAGCATTTGTTGAAAATATGTACGGCAATGCGGGAATGGTTCCTCTTATGATTATCGCTGTAGTGCCGCTTTACAACATATTTGCAGTAACGCTTCTCACAATAAGAGGTCAGGGAAATGATAAGGTCGACGCAAAAAAACTGTTTTTCAGTATTCTGAAAAATCCTATGATTATAGGCATTGCCGCAGGTGTACCGTTTGCACTTCTGAATGTTGAATTTCCTCCTATGATTATGAAATGCATAACAAACATGAGTTCGCTTGCAATGCCGCTTTCACTCCTTGCAGTAGGTGCAAGCTTCCATGGAACAGGAACTATAAGCAAGATAAAGCCTTGTATCATCGCATCAGCCATAAAGCTTATAATACAGCCGGCAATAATTCTTCCTCTCGGAATCATGGCAGGTTTCAGAAATCAGGAAATAATAGCACTGCTTATAATGTCGGGAGCTCCTACAACCGTAAGCAGCTTTATCATGGCTAAGAATATGAAAAACGATGCAGACCTCGCCTCAGGAATAGTTATTGTTACAACATTATTCTCGTCAGTAACCATCACAGGCATCATATTCATATTTAAAACCCTGGGATATGTATAATGTATATTTTTGACAGTTTTATTGTATATGGACGAACTGCGTTCCGGTTTACTGATAAATTTATAATTCCTGTTCAGCAAATTTTTTTGTGTTATTTAAAACATAATCTCAACGCTGTTGACGTGAAAAATTTATAAAAATATATTGAATTTATTATAAAAATATGATATAATAATATAAAATTTCAGCACTTATTAAAAGTGAGGTGTATCTGATGTTAGGAAAAAGATTGAATATTGCTCTGTTCGCAAGTCATCTTGAAGATGACTATGCAAAAACTATATGCAAAGGTGCTATGATTGGTGCACAGCAGACGGACAGTAACCTTTTTATTATTCCCGGCAGATATTTCGACAATGATTATGAGGATAAGGAAAGAACACGATGCCAGTATCAGTACGATACACTTTTCTCATATGTTAACAGTCACAGTATTGATGTACTCATCATTATGATGGAAACAATCGGCAGTACATGGAGCTATCAGCGTAAACTTAACCTTATAAAGCCTTTCGATGATGTCAAAATCGTAAATATAGGCCCTGAAATTGAAGACTACTTCTATGTAAAATTTGACAATAGAACCGGTCTTCGTGAGGGTATTGAACATATTATCAAAAAACACAAAAGAAAAAGAATAGGTTTCGTAAGCGGCCCTGTTACAAATAAAGATGCTATTGAACGTCTTCAGGTGTATAAGGATACATTAACTGCAAACGGAATGGAAGTTGAGGAAAATCTTATTGAATATGGTCTTTATTCCGATTACAGCGTTGAATCCACCGAAAGACTGCTTGAAAAAAATCCTGATATAGATGCAATAATATATTCAAATGATAAAATGGCTATGGGCGGCTATGAGGCAATTGAAAAGAAAGGTCTGAAAATCGGAAAGGACATCTCTGTCATGGGCTTTGACGATACAAAGAGTGCCATGACTCTGAATCCCAAACTGACCACTGTAAGAGCTGACGCTGTTGAAATAGGCTATCGTGCTGTATTATGCGGAATTGACCTTGTTAAAGGAAATCCTCCTCACAGCCATATTGTCGATTCAAAGCTCATATTAAGAAGTTCATGCGGCTGTGCAAAATCAGGTGCGGAGGAAAACAGCAAAAATCCTATGCTTTCATGCAGTATAGATACGCTTGCTGAAACCCTTGCTTCATTCACCTTTGAAAATTTACAGACAACGCTTCCTATAGGCGACTATAAAACATATATTGAAAATTTTTTTGAAATAATTATTTCCCATGTAATTTCAGGCGATGTCAATGATGAATATATCGATGCAGATATAATAACAATGCTCGATTTTCTGAGTGATAACGGCATATATGAATATATATCAATAGACAAATTCTTTTACTCAATAAGTACAATAATGCATTATGCCGAAGAAAATATTGATATATATAAGAAAATAGAAAATATTACTGCTCTCAGTGATTTCATAACCGAAATACTCTGCACAATGACTACAAAATTTGCTCTTGAGGATTCTCTCCATAAGCATGATTTGGAATACTTATCATGGATGACAAATTCACTTACAAGAGATATGCTTTCATATGTTGACAGCGATGAAAAAAGCTTTGGTACAGTATGTGAAAAATTTGCTGCCATGAATATAGACAGCAGTTATATATTTACATTCGGTGAGCCTATTATACATAAAAAGGGTGATGTATGGAATCCCCCTGAAAAAGTATATATCAAGGCATACCATAATAAATCCAATGTAACTGTAATCCCAAAAAACAAACAGGAAATTCCCACCATTAACCTTTTTAATAATGAACATCTTCCGCAGGACAGACAGTTCACCATGGTTCTCTCCACTCTTTATTCAAATTCAGAACAGTATGGTCTTATGCTCTCTGAATTAGAATATGAAAAATTTTACTATATCGCTCCTGTAACTGTTCAGCTCTGTGCATCAATCAGGTCAATGTATCTTATTCAGCAGCAGGAAATAATTCAGCAGCAGCTAAAGGAAACCCTTGAAAAAATCAAACAGAATAACATCATTCTTGATAACATTTCCAAATCCGATGAGCTTACAGGCGTATATAACAGACGTGGATTTTTTGAAATGGCACAGCGTATGGTATCCGACAAGCTTAATAAAGGCAAACACGCCATTGTTGTATTTGCTGATATGGACTGTCTGAAAATTATAAATGATAAGTTCGGACATGATGAGGGGGACTACGCAATCCAAACTATTGCAAATATATTGTCAGGTTCATTCCGCAATACCGATATTGTCGGAAGAATAGGCGGCGATGAATTTGCAGCATTCGCAATAGTTGAATGTAATAATTATGCGGACAAGGTTCGTGAACGAATCAAGACAAAATCAGAATACATCAATGCAACTTCAGGCAAGCCTTATTATATAAACATGAGTGTCGGAATATCGGAATTTGAATGCAGTCCTTCTGTTAATATAAAAGATTTTCTTGATATGGCTGATGAAAAACTGTATCTCGAAAAACGCAATAAAGTAAAAGTAGTTTTCAAAGAAGCACCAAAAGACTGATGACAGACAATTATATATTTAAATATAAAGCGGATAATTTATAAAATTATCCGCTTTTATTTAACGTGAGTTCGATAAAAAAATCTCAAGATAAAAAATAATCGAAAAACAAAAGTTTTGGTCAAGCTTTTTCAAAAGCTTGCGGTTTCCAAAGGCAGAGCCTTTGGTCGCTCGAATGAGCGAAACGGGGGTGTGGGGGCGTCAGCCCCCGCCCTAAA
>JBJEQS010000345.1:0-6464 GCA_051881875.1 Oscillospiraceae bacterium | reverse complement strand
CGCCCCCGCACCCCCGTTTCGCTCATTCGAGCGACCAAAGGCTCTGCCTTTGGAATCCGCCAGCTTTTTTGAAAAAAAGCTGGGCAAAAAACATTTAATTTCGCCACTTTTCTCCATAATATCATTTTGTACCTACTCGACCATTTGGATAAAGCAAAATACTGAAAAGTGGAGGCGGCAACTTGCCGCAAAAAGCTGGGCAAAACCTTTTGCTTTCGTTGCGTGGCTTAATAGCAATATTTTTTTACCTACCCAACCGCTTGGATAAAACAAATGGTTGTCGAACTCACGTTAATTTAAACGGCAAAACCTCCCGACATCATCTGTACCTTTAGGTAATGACGATATCGGGAGGTTTTTTATTTAATATTTCAGATAAACATCAGCAAACATATGCTGAATGTATAAAAGACATAAATCTGTAATTATCTGAGAGCAGCCTGAGCAGCAGCAAGTCTTGCAATCGGAACTCTGAAAGGTGAGCATGAAACGTATGTGAGACCGATTCTGTGACAGAATTCAACAGAAGACGGGTCACCGCCGTGTTCACCACAGATACCAACGTGCATTTCAGGACGTACTTCCTTACCCATCTTGATAGCCATTTCCATAAGCTTGCCAACGCCTGTCTGGTCAAGTTTTGCAAATGGGTCATTTTCGAATATCTTAGCATCATAGTAAGCGTTGAGGAACTTACCAGCATCATCTCTTGAGAAGCCGTATGTCATCTGTGTGAGGTCATTTGTACCGAAGCAGAAGAATTCAGCTTCCTTAGCGATTTCATCAGCTGTAAGAGCAGCTCTTGGAATTTCAATCATAGTACCAACTTCATACTTGAGGTCAGCACCAGCTTCAGCGATAACAGCGTCAGCAGTCTTAACAACGATATCCTTAACATATTTAAGTTCCTTGATTTCTCCAACGAGAGGAATCATGATTTCAGGAACGATTGTCCAGTCCGGATGAGCCTTCTTAACATTTATAGCAGCCTTGATAACAGCCTTTGTCTGCATCTTAGCGATTTCAGGATATGTTACAGCAAGACGGCAGCCACGGTGACCCATCATTGGGTTGAATTCGTGGAGTGAAGCGATGATAGCCTTGATTGTTTCAACAGACTTGCCCTGAGCCTTAGCGAGAGCAGCGATGTCAGCTTCTTCAGTTGGAACGAATTCGTGGAGAGGCGGGTCAAGGAATCTGATTGTAACAGGGCAGCCTTCAAGAGCTTCATAGAGAGCTTCAAAGTCAGCCTGCTGGATTGGTTCAATCTTAGCAAGAGCAGCTTCTCTTTCTTCAACTGTATCAGAGCAAATCATTTCTCTGAAAGCAGCAATTCTGTCAGCTTCAAAGAACATATGTTCTGTACGGCAAAGACCGATACCTTCAGCACCGAGTTCACGAGCCTTCTTGGCATCAGCAGGAGTATCAGCATTTGTTCTAACCTTGAGAACTCTGTACTTGTCAGCCCAAGCCATGATTCTGCCGAATTCGCCGGCGATTGTAGCGTCAACTGTTGGAATGATACCATCATAGATGTTACCTGTTGAACCATCAATTGAGATATAGTCGCCTTCTGTGAATGTCTTGCCAGCGAGTGTGAACTTCTTGTTTTCTTCGTCCATTACGATATCAGAGCAGCCTGATACGCAGCAAGTACCCATACCACGAGCAACAACAGCTGCATGAGATGTCATACCGCCGCGAACTGTGAGAATACCCTGTGAAGCCTTCATACCTGTGATGTCTTCAGGTGATGTTTCAAGACGTACAAGAACAACCTTTTCGCCCTTAGCTTTCCAAGCTTCAGCATCATCAGCTGTGAATACAATCTTACCGCAGGCAGCACCAGGTGAAGCACCAAGACCCTTGCCGATTGGAGTAGCAGCCTTGAGTGACTTAGCGTCAAACTGTGGATGGAGAAGTGTATCGAGGTTACGAGGGTCAATCATAAGAACAGCTTCCTGTTCAGTTCTCATACCTTCATCAACGAGGTCGCAGGCAATCTTGAGAGCAGCCTGAGCAGTTCTCTTACCGTTTCTTGTCTGGAGCATATAGAGCTTGCCATGTTCAACAGTAAATTCCATATCCTGCATATCTCTGTAATGATTTTCGAGAGTTTCGCAAACTTTCTGGAATTCAGCAAAAGCTTCAGGGAACTTTTCAGCCATCTGAGCGATTGGCATAGGAGTTCTTACACCGGCAACAACGTCTTCACCCTGAGCATTTGTAAGGAATTCGCCCATGAGCTTCTTTTCACCTGTAGCAGGGTCACGGGTAAATGCAACACCTGTACCGCAGTCATCACCCATGTTACCGAATGCCATTGACTGTACGTTTACAGCAGTACCCCATGAATAAGGAATATCGTTATCACGGCGGTAAACGTTAGCTCTTGGGTTGTCCCATGAACGGAATACAGCCTTTACAGCACCCATAAGCTGTTCCTTAGGGTCTGTCGGGAAGTCAGTACCGATTTTAGCCTTGTATTCAGCCTTGAACTGTGAAGCGAGTTCCTTGAGGTCTTCAGCAGTAAGGTCAACGTCCTGAGTAACGCCCTTCTTAGCCTTCATTTCGTCGATAAGTTCTTCAAAGTACTTCTTGCCAACTTCCATAACAACGTCTGAATACATCTGGATAAATCTTCTGTAGCAGTCCCATGCCCATCTTGGATTTCCTGATTTTTCAGCAATTGTATTTACAACTGTTTCGTTAAGACCGAGGTTGAGGATTGTATCCATCATACCAGGCATTGATGCTCTTGCACCTGAACGAACGGAAACGAGGAGTGGATTTTCCTTGTCACCGAATTTCTTGCCTGTAATTTCTTCCATCTTTGTGATGTACTCATTGATTTCAGCCATGATTTCAGGATTGATTTCACGACCGTCTTCATAATACTGTGTGCAGGCTTCTGTTGAGATTGTGAAGCCCTGTGGTACAGGAAGACCCATACCTGTCATTTCAGCAAGGTTAGCACCTTTACCACCGAGAAGTTCTCTCATGTCAGCATTACCTTCAGAGAAAAGGTAACAATACTTCTTAGCCATTGGCATATACCTCCAAAATATAATTTAGTTTTACCAGAATAATACAGAAAAAGTACTATGGTCTGGACTTATAATACATTATACCACAAAAATAAGAAAAAAGCCATATATTTTTTAAAAATTTTAAAAGTTTTTTATATGTCAATTTCAACAAATATTATGTCTGATTCAAAAAGTATTTTAAAAATACTTGAAAAATTCTTTAATAACTGGCATAATATATTATGTATAGCATGATGTTATAAAATCTGCTATGTCTTACAAATTCAATCGGAGGATATAATATTATGAACAATGCAGTAATTCTTGCCGGAGGACAGGGTAAAAGAATGAAGGCTGAGATGCCTAAGCCTATGTTTGAGGTGCTCGGCAAGCCTATGCTCGAATGGGTAACAGATGCCTGTGAGGGAGCAGGACTCAGTAATTTATGTATAGTAAAAGGTTACAAGGCTGAAATGATAGATGAATACATCGGCGGAAAATATGAGGCTGTAATGCAGGCTGAACGTTTAGGCACAGGTCATGCAGTTATGCAGGCAGTACCGTTTCTTCAGAAAAATTCTGATGGAAATACTCTTGTGCTTTGCGGAGATGCACCTTTCATTGACAGCGATACTATTAAAAATTCACTTGAACAGCATACAAACAACAGTAATGCCGTTACGGTTATAACATCTGTAATTGATAATCCAAAGGGATACGGAAGAATTATAAGAACATCTGACGGCATATCTGCAATAGTTGAGGATAAGGACGCAGATGATGAGCAGAAGAAAATCTGTGAAGTAAATTCGGGGGCATACTGGTTTAAAACATCAGACCTTATTGAAGCACTCGGCGAACTCACAACAGATAATTCACAGGGAGAATACTATCTTACAGATACAATATCCATACTTATCGGCAAGGGAAAAAGAGCAGACGCATATATCTCATCAAATCCCGATGTAATAAAGGGTGCTAATGACAGAAAAGGTCTGCTTGAACTCAATACCATTGCAAGAATGAATGTTATTGAAAAGCATCTTGAAAACGGAGTTGAATTCACCTGTACTGACGGCATTGAAATCCAGCCTGATGTTGAAATAGGTGCAGGAACATTTATCGGTTCGGGTACTAAATTAAGAGGAAAAACAGTTATCGGAAGCGGCTGTCATCTCGACTGCTGTGTTATTGAAAACTGTACAGTAGGCAATAACACACGTCTTAACTATGTGCAGGCATATCAGTCAAGAATTGATGATAATGTAAAGATAGGGCCATATGTTCAGATACGTCCTGACTGTCATATCAAATCAGGGGCAAAAATCGGTGATTTTGTTGAAATCAAGAATTCTACTGTCGGCGAATGTACAGCGGTTGCACATCTTACATATGTGGGCGACAGTGATGTCGGAAAGAATGTAAACTTTGGCTGCGGAACAGTTACTGTCAATTATGACGGCATAAACAAAAACCGCTGCACAATCGGAGATAACTGTTTTATCGGCTGTAATACAAATCTTATTGCACCTGTCAAGCTCGGCAAGGGAGCATATACCGCCGCAGGCACTACAATTACAAAAGATGTTCCTGATTTTGCACTTGCAATCGACAGGGGAACAACTGTTATAAAGGACGATTATTCACTTAAAAAGATGAAGGATAAGGTTACAAGATAATGAAAAAAGCAGCTATTATACTGGATATTATCTGCTGTGTCGGCTGGGTAATATGTGCGATAATGAATTTTGCCGACGGAAGCATGAAAATGGCAGTTGTTGATGTTGTACTGGCTGTGCTTTGGATAGTTATTACAGTAATCAACATTAATGTTTTTAGAAATAAAAAGGATTAAGTCCATGAAAAACAAGTATTATAAAATATTCTGGATATCGTTTTTCATGAATATAGTTTCATGGGTTTTAACTGCTTGTAATGGTATGATATGGAATATTGATATTTTAACACGAATAATCGGAATAGCAGAGCTTGTTTTGATTCCGCTGCTAATATTCAGCGGTGTGAAAATAATTAAAAATAAAAAATAATAACAACCGACTTTCCCTGATTGAAAAAAATTGGGGGAAGTCTGTATGCATAAATATTTACAGGAGTAAAAAATGGATATATTTGAGAAATTAAAGGAACTTTCCGCCGCAAGAGAGCCGGCAGGTCAGCCGGAATTCATTATAGTAGGTCTTGGAAATCCGGGTACTAAATATATGGATACACGTCACAATGCAGGCTTTATGGCTGTGGATACGCTTGCAGAAAAATATAATGCTGACATTAAAAAAATAAAATTCAAGTCATTGTGCGGAAATATCCTTATAGGCGGAAAAAACTGCCTTGTTATGAAGCCGTCAACATTTATGAACAACAGCGGGGAAGCGGTTGTTGAGGCTATGAATTTCTATAAGATACCGCCTGAGAATGTCATTGTAATATATGATGATATTTCGCTTGAGCCGTCAAAGCTTCGTATCAGAAGAAAAGGCTCGGACGGAGGTCACAACGGAATAAAAAGCATAATATATCTCACAGGAAGCGATAATTTTCCGAGGATAAAGCTTGGTGTAGGCAAAAAGCCGCACCCTGACTATAATCTTGCTGACTGGGTGCTTTCTGCATTTAAAAAGGAAGAAATACCGCTTATGAAAACATCATGCACAAATGCCTGTGAATGTATTGAGCTTATGGTTCAGGGGAAAATTGATAAGGCGATGAATCTGCATAATGCATAGTGGCAAGTTGCCGCCGCCAATTTTAAGTATCAGCCTTATCAAAGCGGTCGGGTAGGTACAAACAGAACCAACAAAGCAAAATTCGAAAACAAAAGTTTTTTGCTCAGCTTTTTTTCAAAAAAGCTGACGGTTTCCAAAGGCAGAGCCTTTGGTCGCTCGAAAGGGCGAAACAGGGGTGCGGGGGCGGAGCCCCTGCCCTTCAATCGTTCAGAAAAGTTTTTTGTCAAACTTTTTCCAAAAAAGTTTGTGCGAACGTAGTTCGCAGAATAGGAATAATCAAATTTTCAGTAAACAACAACGGGCGAACGCAGTTCGCCCCTGTCTAAATAATCTATATATAAGGTGAAAATATTTTCCAATTATCCGATTGAAAAATAGTTATTTTTGTAGGGGCGACCATTGGTCGCCCGCCCGAAATTCCCATAAAACCGCAACGGGCGACCAGTGGTCGCCCCTACAGAATAAACCATCGAACTTACATTATTGCTTTTTTTAGATATGAAATTCTTTAACACCTTATATATATCAAATTTAATTTTAATCAGTGCGGAAGGAGAATTCTAAAAAGATGAATATTTTCAGCGGGATTTTTTCAGAGCTTTCAGGCTTTAAGAAATTGAAAAAATGTATTCAAGCAAATATATCGCCTGTTATGGCGGCAGGTCTTGCACCTCTGCATAAGGCACAGCTT
>JBJEQS010000344.1:0-1549 GCA_051881875.1 Oscillospiraceae bacterium | reverse complement strand
GACAATAACAATATAGAGGGAGAAAAACCTCGATATAAGAAATGGAGTAAAAATTAAATGAAAAACAAAGAAAAATTAAGACCCTTTGATGAGCCCTTATTCTACTCAATAGGAAAACACAGACCGGAAATAATGGAAGATTTTATGAGAGTTTTATTGAATGATGACAGTATTGAGTTTAAAGATTCAGCTGTAAATATAATAGCCACCAGCATAACACCTGACAATAAACAGACTGCTGAATTTATCGCTTATACCAAAAATGATACTGTTATCTGTTTCATAACCGACAGCAAGAACGAAGAAGAAATGATAAACAAAGTAAAGTGGTACAGGGCTTCCAGGATAAAAGAATATGCGGGTGAAGATCTGGATTCAATTCAAAACATGATTCTGGTAATTCTCATGGAAAAAGATGCTTTTGGTTACGAAAGACCTTTTTATGTAATGGACAGTAAATTAGAATATTCTGATAAGACTGTTATATTCAGATATAAACAGATATATGTCAATAGTGAATATGGATTCGATGATCCTCTTGGCAGCTACATCCATGACTTCATGTGTGATGATGTAGATGATATGAGAATAGATTCCATAAAAGAAGCTGTAAAGTATTTTGAGTCAATTGGAGAATAGCTATGGGTGTACCAGATACAGTTACCTATGAATACATGAAACGCAATGAGGTATTTGCCGATGCCTTCAACTTTCTTTTATACAATGGAGAAAAGATAATAGATCATAGCGAACTTAAAGAACTTGATACAAAGACCTTAGCCTATATCTTTAATGAATCTAAAGGCAAAAAGGCAGATAGGGCTATACAGAAGTTCAGAGACATCTTTAAGCAGGCAATAATAAAACAGGATAACAAAGCCACTTATGTGTTACTTGGCATTGAAAACCAGACTGATATTCACTATGCCATGCCAATCAGAAACATGGTCTATGATGCCTTAAGCTATAGTGAACAGGTATCAGCTATAGAACATCATAACAGAGATAATAAACTCACTGGCAAACAGTTTCTTTCTGGTTTCTTAAAGAGTGATAAGCTTTTGCCTGTTATTACTCTTGTAGTATATTTTGGTCCTAAGAAATGGGATGGCCCTTTAACTTTACATGAAATGTTGGACACCAAAGATGATGTCGTATTAAAATATACTCAGAACTACAGAATCAATCTGATTGAACCCTCAGCCCTTGATGAAGAAGAACTTAAGATGTTCACAAGTGATCTGGGCAGAGTCCTTCAGATAATCAAATACTCTGAAGATTCAGCCAGATTTAAGGAATATGTTCTGGAAAAAGAGGAACTCATTTTGTCTAAAGAAGCAGGTAATGTAATAGAGAATGTAACAAGTATAAAGATTCCAGATAAATTAAAAGACGGGAAGAAGGAGATAGATATGTGCTTAGCATTAAGAGAGATTATTGAAGAAGAAAACAATAAAATCATTAAACAGATGGAAGAAGAAAACATCAAAGTCATTAAACAGATGGAAGAGGAAAAAGCTGATATTATTAAAGACAGCGAAAGGAAGAT
>JBJEQS010000343.1:0-6501 GCA_051881875.1 Oscillospiraceae bacterium | reverse complement strand
ATTCGAGCGACCAAAGGCTCTGCCTTTGGAAACCGCCAGCTTTTTGAAAAAAGCCGGACAAAAACTTTTGGTTTCGTTGCTTTGCTTTATTGTATCATTTTGTACCTACCCGACCGCTTGGTTAAAGAATAATAATTAAAAGTGGAGGCGGCAACTTGCCGCTTTCACATATACTAATAAACATGGATTACGGCAGGTCTTACTGAACTTATCTCAAGAAAATCATCACAATCATTTCTTATAGCCTGTTCTATATTAAAATCAAGCTGATAATCACCTGATGGTATATCATCATCAACAGATATTTTTACATATATTGTAACATTCTGCGAACTTACATTTTCTGAATTCTCAGTATATATTATTGAAAGGTTTTTATCATAGTTACTCATTTCAGTAAATTTTATTCCGTTCTCATCATATGCGTATACATCTTGCAGATGGATATATCCGCTGTCAAAAGCAAATCTGATAAACATTACATACCAGTCGAAATTTTCATCAGATGTTAATTCAATTACAGCTGTATCTCCTGCTGAAACTGCTATATCCTCTGCCCTAAGCTGATATGTGTTATAATCCTCAGAAGGATAGAATTCTGTTTGATACTCTGTACTCTCATATAATTCGGTATATATTCCTTCATCGTTATTTATTTCAGTATTGTCATTTACTGTAATTTCAGTGACATATTCCGTCTGTATATTTTCCGATGATTTTCCAGTATACTCAGGTTCACTCTCAGGTTTACTGTTATCATTATCATCAAATTTTGAAAAATCCTGATTTTCTTCATTTTTATATGCTGCGGTAGAATAATAATAAAGTTCCTCACTGTTTTGCTGAACTGTATCTGTTTCATAATATTTTTCGGTATGCATATCAGTTGCCTGAATATTGTACTCTGTTACTTCTGTAATGCTTGTTATAACACTTTCTGAAACTTCCTCAGATATTTCATTTACAAGCACTGTATCTTTGTCATCATGGTTCTGATTTATAAGCGAAGCAACAACAAATGAAGCTGTAAACAATGCTGCAATAAGTACAATCATCAAAGGTACGGGAGAAAAATGATATTTTCTATATTCAACCGTTTCATTCTGTACATAACTGTATTTTTTCTCTGTATCATCATTATCCTGTTCCACGGAAATATTTTTTATTGACTTCATAAACTCAGCATCAGGAGAAATACTGTCAAAGTAATTTTTATAATCATCTTTAAAACTCAAAATAATTATCGCCTCCCTCAAGTAATTTCTTTAATTTTTCCCTTCCTCTTTTAAGACGCATTTTTACTGCTGATTCCTTTAATCCCAGCAAGCTGCTTATCATATCAACAGACATATTTTCATAGTAAAAAAGATGAATTATGGAACGGTAATTCTGAGGCAGTTTCATAAGAGCAGAGTGAATATCTGCGTTGGTATCTGAATTCGGATATGTACAAACCTTACTATCAATATCTTCATTGAAAAAAGAAACACATCTTTTCCATGCAGATTTATGCAAATCGTTACACTGATTTATTGTTGTACGCAGAAACCAGTTTTTACAATGTTCTTCTGATTGAAAAACAGGGGAAAGCTTTATATATTTCAGTACTACATCATGTGCTACATCTTCAGCATCTGTTTTATTTCTCACATTTGCAAATGCAAGCCTGTATATCATATCAATATATTTTTCTATAACCTGATTTTTTTCATCTGTCAAAACAAGCATTTCCTCCTTTTCATAAATTTTATCAATCACTTAAACAGTGAAGCGACTATTATATTATATACTATAATCAGGTATAATTACAAGTACATATATTGAAATATCAAACTAAAATCTGTCAATTACATTAAGGAGATATTTTTTCAGCTGTCCGAGGTCTTTAATATTTATCATATTATCACTTATAACATCAGCATTCTTATACTGAATTTCATCAAGTTCAACCATTTCAAGAATGTACTGACATATCATCGTAACATCTCTTATATCAATAATTTTATCATTGTTGACATCACCGAGCATAACTTCAGATTCCTCAGTACAGTTGAAATGAATATTTGCATTTTCGATTACCATTCGGTTTGCCCTGTTCCAGTCCAGAATTTTGATTTCCTGCCATTCCTCCTCACTGCCCTGATAGTAAATATCTGTAAGTGAGTCACAGCCAACCAATGCATATTCTTGTATCGTTTTTAATGACGATGGAAGATATATTTTCCCAAGAGAAGTACAATTGTTGAAAACCCCCTTGCTCAGATATGAAATACCTTCGGGAACCATTACTTTCTTTAATCCTGAACCTTCAAATGCCCTTTCTTCGATTATTGTCACTCCGGACGGAATATTTACTGATTCAAGACTGCTGCAGTTTCTGAAAGCATATTTCCGGACAGCGACAATATTTTCCGGAAGAATTACTTCTTCAAGTCCGGAGCAGTTTTCAAACACCCCCTCCTCAATATCTGTAACATTTTTCGGAATAACCATTGATTTTATGCCTGTACAGTCTTTGAAAGCATATTCATATATATTACTCACACTCTCAGGCAGTATGAGTTCGCTCAGATGGTCACAGCCGCAGAATGTATATCCACCAATGCACTCAATTTTTCCATCTATGGTAATATCTGATATATAATAAAAATCCTCAAGTCTTGATATTCTGGAAAATGGTGATGAAAATTCATCTTGATAACTTCCAATCCATCCTGTTCCGCTTATTACAACAGTTCTGTTATAAATATCCGTGGTATATGTTACATCATAACCACACTTTCCGGAAAATCTCATTTTCGGCTCATAACCTTCAAAATCTACCTTTGCCAGATAATTTATACAATCATTTCCTTCGGATATTTCCATATCAAGCCATGTTTTAAGAGTTCCGTAATATCTCACCACATAATTATCATAATTATCGTTGAGATACCGCATATTAACATTTCCAAAGGCATTGTATCCGATACGCTCCAGAGTATAAGGCAATTCTATAAGCCTTAGTCTTTCAATATCATAAAAAGCATATTCGCCTATACTCTTTATTCCGTTCTGCACTACAACAATTGATATATTCAACGACTGTTCAATCCATGGTGCAGGATTGTCGGGACTGTAATCACACATTTCACCTCTCCCCGATATACACAGTGTATTGCTTGATTCATAGTAATACCAGAAAACGCTGTCATCTGCTTTTCCGCACTCCCCTTGTAGTATGCTTTCGCCATCTTCTGCGGCTGAAACTGCATTGTCAGCTACCGCATATGACATCACAGGCAGTACTATGAGCAGCAACATCAATGCTGCAATTATTTTTTTCATAATAAAATTCCTCCTTAAAAATTTATTCTGTAATATATACGATTAAGCAAGCAAAAAAGTCACATTTTCTGAAAAAATTTTTCTGAATTATTTTTCCATACCTATGATATACTCAACGTAAGTTCGATGGATTATTTTTATAAGGTCATCTGTTATATTTTTGGGAGAAATTTCATCAGGCGACTCGCCGCAAAAAAAACAGCTCCTATGGCTACATAGGAGCATTTTTTATTTTTTCAGCCATCTCATTGGCTTCACGGTAAATTCTTTCTGCATCTTCTCCAATAAAAAATTCACCGTTTTCATATAATATCTTTCCGTTTACAACTGTCATTTTAACATTTGATTTACTGCCGCTGTACACAAGATTACTGACGATATTATTAATCGGATTCATATTGGGCGAATACATATCTATAACCGCCATATCAGCCTTTTTGCCGACCTCAAGATTATTGCAGTATTCAAGACCGATTGCATCTGCACTCCCCTTTACTGCCATTTTCAGAACATTTTCCGCAGGACAGGCGGCGGCATCTTTTTCATATATCTTCTGCAATGCTGCCGCAAGATACATCTCTCTGAACATATCCAGTGCATTATTGCTGGCACTTCCGTCAGTACCTATCGCAAGCTTTATATTTCTTCTCATCATTTCGCATAATGGTGCAATACCGCTTGCAAGCTTTAGATTTGACGCAGGATTTGTAACCGCCCACAAGCCTTTTTTTCTGAATATTTCATAATCCTCATCACTCATATAAACACAATGGAATCCTCCGCCGCCGTATTCAAACATACCCATGCTGTCAAATAATACAGTCGGAGTAGTTCCATAGCGTTCAATACAGCCTGCAACCTCCGCTGATGTTTCGGAATTATGCATATAAACAGGTGCTTTATATTTCCTTGACAATTCGGCAACGCTTTCAAGTATATGCTTTGATGTGGTATATTCTGCATGAAATCCAAGCTGATATGATACAAGCGGATTGTATGAGTTGAATTTGTTATAAAAATCCTCGATTGTTTCGGGAGTTTCCACAAAATCATTTATCTCACCGCACAAAACCATTCTGAAACCGCAGTCAATTGCGGCATCTGCCATAGCCTGCGGCTGACAGTACATATCAAAGCATGATGTTATTCCGCTTGTAAGATATTCCATAATTGCAAGCTTTGTGAATGTATAGATGTAATCGGGATTTAACTTTGCTTCCATAGGAAAAACCCTGTCGTAGAGCCATTCATGAAGCGGCAAATCATCGGCATATGAACGCAAAAACGTCATTGGTGAGTGTGAATGTGCATTCTTAAATCCCGAAATTATAAGGTTTCCGTCAAGATTTATTTCCCTGTCAAATTGTATATCGCTTTTTCGCTCCGAGCCTATATATTCAATTATGTCATTTTCAGTGCATAATTCGCCGCTGATAATTTTAAAGCTGTCATTTTCAATTGTGAGTATCCTTGCATTATAAAACCTTAATTTCATATAAACACCCCCTATATTATCTGCCCGATAAACTGGAATTTATAAATCTTTTTTCTCGTAGGGTTTGTCCCAAGAACCAATTTCAATTATGTTGCCTTCTGGGTCAGCGATATAGCAAGTTCTCTGCCCCCAAGGTTCAAGTTCTGGTTCTAATACAGATGTTGCACCTTTTTCTATAGCATTATTATATGCAATATCAACTTCTTCAAAAGTATCAACATAAAGTGCCATTTCACTATGACCGTTTAAGCCTTTTATATACTCATATCTTCTATGTGTCATGTTTTCAAAATCTTTTCTACCATACAGCAAAAACAATGTTCCATCCTTAACGAGATAAACATTTGATGTATCTTCGCTTTCTTTTATTTCAAACCCAAGAACATCTCTATAAAATTTAATCATTCTCGCCATATCTTCAACAAACAATCCAAAACCATCTAATCGCATAATCTACCTCCATAAATTCATATTTGTATCAGTTTAAATCAATGTTATAAAACATCAAATTACTAAAAATGCGGTGAAGCTGGCTCAGCTTCAAATTCTGATTTATCTTTCCATTTTATTATAAATTTCTTTTATCGACTCTGAAACAAGCTTTCTGAATAAGGGAGCTTTTCTGTCTGCTGTTTCCTGCACTTCCTTATGATTAAGCGGTGTTTCTGAAATTCCGCTTGCCATATTGGATATGCATGATATACCGCATATCTTCATACCCATATGATTAGCCGCCATAGCTTCACATACTGTACTCATTCCGACCGCATCTGCTCCGAGTATTCCGCACATTCGCACTTCCGCCGGAGTTTCATAATTAGGCCCTGTCAGCTGAATATATACTCCCTCCTGCAATTCAATACCATTCTTTTGGGCAACATTTTTTATAATATCCCTCAATGATTTATCGTACACCTCGCTCATATCGGGAAATCTTGCTCCGAGTTCATCAATATTTTCACCGATAAGACTGCTCTTTACAAAATTTGAGATATGGTCTGTTATAAGCATGAAATCGCCCGCTTTGAAATTCTTGTTTATACCGCCAGATGCATTTGTAAGAAACAGCACCTTTGCACCAAGCATTTTCATAAGCCTTATCGGCAGTACAACGTCAGACATTTCATATCCCTCATAGAAATGCACTCTCCCCTGCATTGCAACCACAGGCACTCCGTCAGCATATCCGAATATGAAGCGTCCCTTATGCCCCTGCACTGTTGACTGCGGAAATCCATAAATACTGCTGTAATCAACTATATTTACCGCTTCTATTTCATCAGCATATCCGCCAAGTCCTGAGCCGAGAACTATTGCTATTTCGGGAACAAAATTGCTGTCAATCATGGATTTTACACTTTCACAGCATTTGATAAGCTTTTCATATGTTTTATTCATAATCATTCCACCTTTCATAATGTTAATGAGAATTTGATGAATTATTTTTGTTTACTGGGAATTTCATCAGGCGGCTTTCAGCCGCCCAAGCTTTTTTTGAAAAAAGCTTGCCAAAAAACTTTTTTGAAGTATTGAAGGGCAGGGACTCCGTCCCCGCACCCCTGTGGAGTTTTGCCGTATGCGGACGGCAACAAGGGCTTTGCCCCTTGACCCCACCAGCTTTTTGAGAACTTGTTCTCATAGAAAAAATATGATATAATAGAGATATGAAAGCAGAATAT
>JBJEQS010000342.1:0-6591 GCA_051881875.1 Oscillospiraceae bacterium | reverse complement strand
ATCAAAAGAAAGAATATGTCTATATCTTTTACTGAAAATTCATAAAACAGTAACAATCAAATTTTAATTAAACCGCAACGGGCGACCAGTGGTCGCCCCTGCAGAATAAATCATCAGACTCATGTTGTTTTACTATCATCAAATGGAATTATATCCCACAGATACAGCTTCAATGTATGAATACAGATGAGGTCATACTTTCTGTTATATGGAAGGAGGACGAATATGATAATAAATAATGCAGGCTATAATCATTGCCATGATGTTGATTTCTTTATATCAAGACCGGACGGAAGCGGAGATTATCTCATGCTTATTCTGAAAACAGATACAATATTCAGCATTAATTATAAGGAATTTACTGTTCCTGCAAATTCATTTTTTCTTTATAAAAAAGGTACACCGCAGTATTACAGATGTGTTCCAGGAAATTTATTTGCAAATGACTGGGTTCATTTCGAATTTGAGGGAGATGAGGAAAAGCAGTTTTTGTCATATAATATACCATATAATACGCCTATTGAATTTGATAATATAAATTTTCTTAGCTTCTGTGTAAAATCAATTGCCTATGAAGCATATTCAACAAATAAAAATAAAAAACAGAGCATTTTAAATTATATGTCACTTATATTTGCAAAGGTAGATGAAATCCGATGCTGTGGAAAAAATGTTATTCAGGAGAATAAATTTGAAATGCTTTCAACCATACGCAACAAAATTTACAGCAAGCCTTATGAACAGCGTACAGTTGCAGAAACTGCACATGAGGTGAGAATGAGTGAATCATCATTTCAGCACCTTTACAAGAAACAATTCGGAGTATCATTTATGCAGGATTTGATTGAAAGCAGGATAGAATATGCAAAATTACTCCTTACATCAACCAATCTCACAGTAATGGATATATCAAAGCAGTGCGGCTACCGAAGCTATGCTCATTTTATAAGACAATTCCATAAAAAGACAGGTATGAGTCCGATTGAATACAAATTGCAGGAAATATCATAAAATATGCAGGAAATATCATTGTTTTTTTCTTTTGTGTCATATATAATTATATTATGAAATGTGAGTCCAATGAAAAATAAATTTTCAAAATAAAAGTTTGAGTGACTGAAAGTCGCTTGATGAATTCTTACAGTAAATATATTTTTATCGAACTTACGTTATGAAAATATGTATGACTTTATAAGACGAAAGGAGTAAATATGAAAAAAAATACATTCAAACGTGTTGCAGCAGTTGTATCTGCTGCCCTCATTCTGACATCAATGCCTGTTGTTCCGCTTAATATAAGTGCGGCAAATAACATGATTTCAAACTCAACCTTTGAAAGTGGTACTAAGGACTGGGGTACATATAAGGAAAGCGGTGGTGCGTGTACTCTCACAACAGAAAACGGCAAGCTTGCTCTTAAAGTACAAAGTGTAGGTAAACTCAATTATTCTGTTCAGGTATATTACAACATAATACCACTCTATCAGAATGGTGTATATCACCTTAAATATGATATTTCATCAACTATTGACAGAGAAGTTGAAGCAATGATTCAGCAGAATGGCGGCACATATCAGGCTTATACATGGAAAGGGCTTGAACTTACATCAGAACCGCAGACAGTTGATTATGAATTCACAATGGAAGAAGAAACCGATATAATGACCAAGTTTGTATTTAACTGCGGTACTTATGGAGAAGACCTTCCGGAACATACAATATACATTGATAACGTTGTACTCGAACTCGTTGATGACAGCAAGGTGGATTATTCAGCGTCAAAGCCTTATGAGCCGTCAATTGTTACAAATCAGGTGGGCTATAAGCCGTCAGCAGAAAAAACAGCTGTTTTCAGAGATGTTACAGACGAAAAAACATTCTCTGTAATAAACAGTGCAACAAATGAAGTTGTATATACAGGTGAGCTTTACGGTGAAACAAATAATACAACAGCAGGCGAAACTGACTGGTTCGGTGATTTTTCAGAAGTCACAGAAGCAGGCAAATACTTCATTAAGTGTGGAAATCTTGATGATTCATACGAATTCACAATAGGAGAAGATGTATACAACCAGCTTACAGATGATTCAGTAAGAATGCTCTATCTCCAGAGATGCGGCACTGAAATAGAAGATGATACATTCGGTCATATTGCCTGTCATAATACAGATGCTGTAATATACGGCACAAATGAAAAAATTGATGTAAGCGGCGGCTGGCATGATGCAGGAGACTATGGAAGATATGTTGTACCGGCGGCTAAGGCGGTTGCTGATTTGCTGTACGCATATGATATTGCTCCCGACCTTTACAGCGACAGTATCGGTATTCCGGAAAGCGGAAACGGAATTCCGGATATTCTTGATGAAACAAGATATGAGCTTGAATGGATGCTCAAAATGCAGTCTGCGTCAGGCGGTGTATATCATAAAGTAACCTGCGAAAGCTTCCCCGGATATATTATGCCTGAACTGGAAAAGGATGAGCTTATAGTAACTCCTGTTACCACAACTGCAACAGCAGACTTCTGCGGTGCTATGGCAATGGCTTATGAATATTACTATGATGTTGACAAGCAGTTTGCGGAAACCTGTCTTTCTGCGGCTGAAAAGGCATGGAAATTCCTTGAGGAAAATCCGAATTTCATATATAAAAATCCGGAAGATATTACAACAGGTGATTATGGCGACAAGAGTGACCTTGATGAACGTTACTGGGCAGCGGCTCAGATGTACCGTGCAACAGGCGACAGCAAGTATAAGACTGCTCTTGAGAGTATGACTGTAAGCACTGGTCTTGACTGGGCTCTTGTAGGCGATTACGGTAATATGGCTATCCTCACAATGAAGGATATTGATAAATCATCTGACATTTACAATAAGGCAAAGACAGCGATTGTAAATCAGGCTGATACATTTGTAACAAAAACAGTCAACAGTCCTTATGATGTTGCACTTACAAAATTTAACTGGGGCAGTAACATGACAGTTGCAAATGCAGGCATGATACTTGGCATGGCATATGATATAACAGGCGAAGATAAGTATATCAATGCTGCTGTTTCACAGCTTAACTATCTGCTTGGTAAAAATCCGCTTGGTGAATGTTTTGTAACAGGATATGGTACAGTATCTCCTCAGAATCCTCATCATCGTCCGTCAATGTCAAAAAATCAGGCAATGAAAGGTATGCTCGTAGGCGGTGTAAACTCCAGTCTTGAAGATGATGCAGCAAAGGCATATCTTGTAAATACACCTGCTGACAAGTGTTATGTTGATAACTGGGAAAGCTATTCAACAAATGAAATAACAATATACTGGAATTCACCTCTTACCTGCCTTATATCAATGATAGAAAACAGTGGCAATGATATGCCGACAGATACAGTTAAGGGTGATGTCAATGCCGATGGAAAATTCGATATTGCAGATATTGTAATTCTCAAGAAATATATTCTTAATATCGGAGAAATTACTGACGGCAAAGCAGGCGATATGAACAGTGACGGCGATATTGATATATTTGACCTTTCTGTGATGAAACACGAATTTTTAAATAAATAAGCTAATCCCTTCAAACAAGCGTACATATATGGAAAAGCACTTCTATTTACATAGAGGTGCTTTTTTGCATAATTTATTTACTTAACGTGAGTTCTATGATTTATTTTTGTAGTGGCGAACTGTATTCGCCCTTTGAAATCAGAATCATAATGAGCTTATGTATATAACCGATTCTCTTACTGGTTTATATAACAGATATGGTTTTGAAAAACATTTTCCGAACATGATACAACAAGCAAAAAGGGAAAAAAATTGTATATCATCCGTAATATGCGACCTTGACAGATTGAAATACATTAACGATAGTTTTGGACACAACGAGGGTGACAATGCCATAAAAGTCGCAGCAGACGCACTAAAGTGTTCTGTTCCCGATAATGCAATATGCATGAGATTCGGCGGCGATGAAATGACTACGTTTTTTATCGGCGAATGTTCTAATAATATTTCAAATAGTATGGAGAATTATTTTAAATCCTATAACAGCAATTCAAATAAAAATTATACAGTCCATGCAAGCATCGGAATATTCACTACTTATGATGAAAATCAAATGACATATGAAACTCTTCTCAAAAAAGCTGATGAGATACTTTATGTGAATAAAAAGCGAGTCATAAAAATATGATATGACACAGCATAATGTAAAACAGTCTGTTCGTTAAATGAACAGACTGTCTTTTAATAATTGATATTATTTATTGTTCAATCAGCATATGCTTAAGTATTATGAAATCAAATACATTAATTAAATTATCCTCACACAAATCCGCATTTTTCCAGTCTGAAAGTTCGTTGCTTTTTCCTATCAGCCACCTTTTAAGCATAACTGCATCAATGACATCAACTTTTCCATCAAGATTACAGTCACCTAAAAGCGGATCATTTTCATTATTATAGTTAATGCTCCACCAGTTTATATTAAACAGGTAACCGCTGCCGCCTTTGAATACAAGGTAAACATCATTTACACCTGTTGTTTTATCAATGCTGCAATTTTGTGTGCCCCAATTCTGCCAGCCGCCTGTGCTGTTAACCTCCATGGTTCCGACAAGTTTTCCGTCAGGAGCACCAAGACGAACTTCAATTGCACTTCCTCCTGTGTATGCTGCGATACGCATATTAAGTGATTCAGCACCTCTGCCGAAGTTAACGTTTTTAAAGCCTATATAATCACCGTTTTCAATGTATGCAACATCTTTTCCACCCTCGCCGCAATTTTCAATGTCAATACCTGACTGTGAATCATAGTTTTCAGTTTCAATGATTTCTCCCACAGGTGGAAGTGTTCCGGTAACACTTACCTTACATTTTGCTGTAAACTGCTTATCACTTGGTTCAAGGGTTCTTGCTAAGATTTCAACTGTACCATCTGACAATGCAGTTACTACACCGTTTTTATCAACAGATGCCACAAGCGGATTTGAAGAAGTCCAGATTACAACCTTGTCAGTTGCATTTTCAGGGAATACCTCAGCTTTAATCTGAGCAGTTTCACCTGCGTTTAGTGCAAGCGTTTCCTGATTTAAACGTATTCCTGCAACATTCACACGGGTTCCGTTAAGTTTCCATTTTGCCTGTATTCTCTGATTGTACTCAGGCATAATGAACGTATAAATTGTTCCGTCCGAACTAATCGGTGTTAAATCCATTGCATCAATTCCGACCTGCCAGCCGTCAAAGGTATAGCCTGGTCTTGTTTTTGCATCTATTGTTACAAGTTCACCCGGCTTGTAATATTTAACTACTGATGAACCCATTAAATCGCCAACATTATTGAGTATCAGTACACGCTTTTCAGCTCTGTTGATTCTGATAAGATGCATATCTCTTGCACCAACAGCTTCAAGCTTTGTTGTTCCAGAAGGATTCAGGCGGAATACAAGAAGTTGGTCAAGATCATATCCGCCAAGGATTTTAACACGGACAGTTTTCTTGGTATCACCTGCGTTAAAGGTTACATTCGGTTTATCCACGAAACTGTAGTCCTTATCAGGACGTGCATCACCGGCTACAGCAGTTACATCAAATGACATAGTTTCTGTTGCAGGTTTACTGAGAGTCAATTCAAGCTCAATTACATTGCCAGGATTTGCTGAGGTATTAAGCTTACTGAAGCTTACATTTACATCTTCTGTCAGTCCAAGATTCTTGTTATAACCTACATCAGTCTTAGGATATACTGCATAAGCACCTTTATTTACTCCGTTATAGCCTGTGCCTATTGCAGGACTGCCTGATTTTAATTCAAAGTTGTCTGCTGACGGATTTACAAACATCGGATCTTCGGAACTGTTTGTTTTTGTACCAATCTGTGCATTGAAGGCATCAACTGTAATGTTGGACTGTGAAGGTGCCATATAACTAATATAATCAGGTTTTCTTGCCGAATACCACTGATTGTTGCTTACTTCAAGAGAACCGCCGCCTTTAAGGTCGAGTCCGTGCCATGAGTGGAAACCATTAACAGATGTTTCCTTGACAAGAAGTCCGACAGTATCATTGCTGTTATACATACTGTCATTGTCTTCGTATGAAATATTGTTGATAACATCATTGTTCCATGATCTGTCGAGGGAAATGCCGTTTTTAACATTATAAGTTACATTATTAACCCATCTTGCATCCCATGTTGAACCTGTATCCCAGAATGCAGACATCAGTCCTGACTCCATCTTCTGTGCTGGGAAATTCATAAAATATGAACCAATCGGCATTCTCTTATTTTCATCAAGAGGCTTATTATAGATAATGTTCTCATAAGCCCAGTTTCGAGTACATTCAGATTCATTGAACATAAAATACGCTGTATTATGCGATACATTTCTTACAGCAGTAAAATCTCTTACGCTGATATCGAGCCAGATAGTACCGCCGTTGACTGAACCGCCTGAATAATTGAAAGCGAACGCATTATTTCTGTTTCCATCGGCTCTGCCGCCTAAAGTAGAAGATTCAGAGCCGCCTGCCCCTGCATTCTTCCCGATTGCACCAATAAATGTATTCTCAGATATAATACAGTTCTGTG
>JBJEQS010000341.1:0-6637 GCA_051881875.1 Oscillospiraceae bacterium | reverse complement strand
TTTTTTGTCAAACTTTTTCCAAAAAAAGTTTGTGCGAACGGAGTTCGCAGAACAGAAACAATAAAATTCCCAGTAAATCATAACGGGCGACCATTGGTCGCCCCTACAAAAGTAATCATCTAACTCACATTATAAAAAAGAGAACGAAAAAAATTTCGTTCTCTTTTAGTTTTACAATAATAACAAGACAAATAAAAACAGCCTTTCATCATAATGAAAAGCTGTTTTCAGTGCGCTTGGAGGGAGTCGAACCCCCGACCTATTGGTTCGTAGCCAATCACTCTATCCAGCTGAGCTACAAGCGCATATTTAATTTTCTGCCTGAGATTTTATTCTCTCCTCAAGTCCTTAAATATTATAGCACAGATAATATAATATGTCAAGTATTTTTTTTAAATTTTTTATTTGTTTCAGGATAATGCTGCATAATTTTATGCCAATAAGCAGAAATTGCAGAGGCTTCGCAAAAAGTTCCTCTGCAATGTTAATTTTTTATTCTGCCTGTATTATTTACAAATCAGGGATTTTAGCAGTAATCCGTTGATTTAAAATAATGCAGTTAAGATGATTCATAAAAAGCTTATAAGACCGGTTTCCGACTGCTTATTTCTTGAGCTGGATAAGGCAGGCAGGGCAGATGCTTTTACCCTTGAATTCAACGAGATTTTCGTTTTCTGCACAGAATATGCATGATGTCTTGTACTTTTTGAGTATGATTGATTCACCATCTACATAAATTTCGATGCTGTCTCTCTCACCTATTCCAAGAGTTCTTCTGAGTTCTATCGGAAGTACGATTCTTCCGAGCTCATCAATTTTTCTTACTATACCTGTTGTTTTCATAATTCTATTCCTCCAATGAAAATAATTTTTTACCATAAGGCATTAATATAAATTCATCTTATGCCATAAGTATACCATTAATGCAAATATATGTCAATACTTTTTCGGGGTTTCGGTATTTTTATGAAATATATTTTCTTTTTTTGTATATTTTTAACAAATAAGCGGATTTTGTTAATGTATACACAGAATTTATTAATCGTGCAGTATTTTTCTGTGATTTTATACATATCATTCCTGATTTATTGTATATTTGTCACACAAAAAAATCAATTGTCACCTGTATATAAAAATACAGATTTATTTCAATTATAATGTGTATAACATATATATTGTGAAATTCTTGACAAAACCGATTTTTTAAGTTAAAATATTAATAAAGAATACTGTCTGACTTCATCATCAGACATTGTGAAAGGAATGGTTTAACATGGGTCTTACCCTTACCGAAAAAATCCTGTCTGCTCATATAGTTGACGGAGAAATGAAAAAAGGTACTGAAATCGGAATAAGAATCGACCAGACTCTTACTCAGGACGCTACCGGTACTATGGCTTACCTCGAATTTGAAGCAATGGGTGTTCCAAGAGTTAAAACTGAACGCTCTGTTGCCTATATCGACCATAATACTCTCCAGAACGGCTTTGAAAATGCTGACGACCACAGATTTATCGGCAGTGTTGCGAAAAAGCACGGCATATATTTCTCACGTCCCGGAAACGGTATCTGCCATCAGGTTCACCTTGAACGCTTCGGCATACCGGGAAAAACCCTTATCGGTTCTGACAGCCATACTCCGACAGGCGGCGGTATCGGTATGATTGCAATTGGTGCAGGCGGTCTTGATGTTGCTGTTGCAATGGGCGGCGGTGCTTACTATATCACCTGCCCAAAGGTTGTAAAGGTTGAACTCACAGGCAAGCTTTCTCCATGGGTTGCCGCTAAGGACGTTATCCTTGAGGTTTTAAGAAAACTCTCTGTAAAGGGCGGCGTCGGCAAGGTTATCGAATACTGCGGCGAGGGCGTTAAGACACTCTCCGTTCCGGAACGTGCTACCATTACAAATATGGGTGCTGAACTCGGTGCTACAACATCTATATTCCCGTCAGATGAAATTACAAGACAGTTCCTCAAAGCTCAGCAGAGAGAAGATGCATGGGTTGAACTTTCAGCTGACCCTGACGCTGTTTATGATGAAGTTGTTGAAATAAATCTCAGTGAACTTGAACCTCTCGCTGCCTGTCCTCATTCACCTGACAACGTTAAATCCGTTGCCGAACTCGGAAAAATGAAAATTGACCAGGTATGTATCGGTTCATGTACAAACTCATCACTCCTCGATATGATGAAGGTTGCTCATATCCTTAAAGGAAATAAGGTTCACCCGAATGTATCACTCGCTATCGCTCCGGGTTCAAAGCAGGTTCTCAATATGATTGCAAAGAATGGTGCATTGGCTGATATGATTGATGCAGGTGCAAGAATTCTTGAAAGTGCCTGCGGTCCATGTATCGGTATGGGACAGTCACCTAATTCAGCCGGTATATCACTCCGTACATTCAACAGAAACTTTGAAGGACGTTCAGGTACTAAGGACGGTCAGATTTATCTCGTATCTCCTGAAGTTGCCGCAATATCAGCTCTTACAGGCGTTCTCACTGACCCTCGTGAAATGGGTGATATGCCGCAGTTCAAGCTTCCTGAAGTATTCGATATAAATGATAATATGGTTGAACCTCCGATTGATGAGGCTGATATGGACAGCGTTGAAATTCTCAGAGGACCAAACATCAAGCCTTTCCCGCAGACATCTCCGCTTGATGAGTCAATTGACGCTCCATGTTCACTTAAAGTTGGTGACAACATTACAACAGACCATATTATGCCGGCAGGTGCTAAAATTCTTCCGCTTCGTTCAAATATTCCTGCAATTTCACAGCACTGCTTCACTGTATGCGATGAAAATTTCCCTGCAAGAGCAAAGGAACTCGGCAAGAGCATAATTGTAGGCGGTTCAAACTATGGTCAGGGTTCATCAAGAGAACACGCTGCACTTGCTCCTCTCTATCTCGGAGTTAAGGCTGTACTCGTTAAATCATTTGCCCGTATCCACAGAGCAAACCTCATAAATGCAGGTATTCTTCCGCTTACATTCGTAAATGAAGCCGATTATGACAATATTGCTCAGGGTGATGAGCTTGTTATAGCAGATATAAGAAAGGCTGTTTCTGACGGCAAGACTGAAATCACAGTTACAAACAAGACCAAGGGCATTGATATTCCTGTACTCTGCGAACTCACAGGACGTACAAAGGATATTATGCTTGCAGGCGGACTTCTCGACTATACAAGAGAAAATCTCAAGTAGAATTTAATATATAAAGGGGGATTGCTTATAAAATATGAATAACAAATTATTTCTTATACTGACAGCAATTCCCCTGCTTATATTTTCAGTAACAGGCAATATGTTTACAATTCTTCCGATTGCTCCATTAGTTGCCTTGCTGATATGGATTATGCTTTTCATAAAGCGTGAAACTCTTACAGCCAAGTCCAAAAAGATAATTGTAATTTTCTTATGGATAATTGCTTTAGCTGCTCTGGCATTTCTGCTCATATTAACATCAAATATAGGTATTGGATAATCCACTGTTTCTTAACATAAAAACATACCGGCAAATTTATAAAAAAGGGAAATAGTTATGAAAATAACAAATCGTATCATAGCTTTGGCACTATGCACTTCATTCCTGTGTCCGTTGCAGTTTTCTTTCAGAAATAATATCTGCCATGCAGAAACACAAAGATATATGGGAGATGTAAATGCAGATGGTGTCTTAACCTCAGCAGATGCTTTACTGATTTTACAGAATGTCACAGCTTCTGTTGAACTTTCAGATGAACAAAAAGCAATCGCAGATTCTGACAATGATGGAATTATCACCTCAAATGACGCCCTTACTGTACTCCAGTGTACTGTCGGACTATCTGAACCGCAGGTCTATGAGCCTGATATTCAGGAAAATGACCTTAGTGCTGAAAGCGTATACAATGCTATGATTGCACTGAAGGAAGATTACCCAGAGGGTATGACATGGACAAACGATAATTTTTATGAATGGAACGGCGGAATATTTTCAGGCGGATTTGGTTGTGCAGGATTTGCATTTATGTTAAGTGATGCAGCATTCGGCACTCTGCCCGCAAGAACACATGAAAACATCTCTGATATAAAAGTAGGCGATATTCTGAGAGTGAACAATGATTCACATTCTGTAATCGTTCTCGAAATAAATGATACAGGAGTTGTCCTCGCAGAAGGAAATTATAATTCTTCAATTCACTGGGGACGTACACTGTCATGGTCACAGCTTGAAAGTCAGCTTAATTATGTTATGACAAGATACCCTCAGTAAAAATTATACTTTTCAGGTATTGGATAAAATGAACTATTTAAAAATAAAATCCGAAAATGACAGCATATTCAAAAACGGAAATTTCCCCGATATGAAATCATATACCGTTTCAGATATGCCTGTCCCTCAAAAAATACAGCGGAAATCATATTTTTCCGTCAGTGAAAATACTGTCCGCATGAAAACCATTGAATGTATTCTTGCAAATAAGGACAATGGAAAAATCATTGCTCTTAATTTTGCAAATGCAGTGCAGGCAGGCGGTGCTTATATCATGGGCGGAAATGCTCAGGAGGAAAGTTTATGCCGTGCTTCTCTGCTTTATTATACCATCAAAACACAGTCGGAATATTATAATGCCAACAGAAAACATATTCTTCCTGATTATACCGACTATATGATTTATTCTGAAAATGTTCCCATTATCAGAGATGACAGCGGAAAAATGCTTGAAAAATCCGTTGACTGCAATTTCATTACCAGTCCTGCTGTAAACCGCACTGTTGCAAAGGCTATGTTTTCCGATAAGGTCATTGCTGAAAAAATGACTGTGAGAATACATAAAATCATAAGCCTTGCACTTTCAGAAAATCCCGATATTCTTATACTCGGTGCTTTTGGCTGCGGTGTTTTCGGGAATAAGCGTGATGTTGTCATGGATATATTTGAAAAGGCAATAAACAGCTTTGTCCCTGATGATATAAAAGTGATATTTGCTGTCCCCGACTGATAAAGCTTATGAATAACAGAACATTTTAAATTCATTCTCGCACCGATTGATTTTCTTGCACTATACATATATGTGCAGTTCAGAAATAACGGCGGTCTGACATTAAAACAGAAAAAATAATCTTAATCCTTATGTGGATAATTTTTACTGTTGTACTGATATTATCAGTAGTAAATAATTATATAAAGTAAAAATATGGAGGTAAAAAAACAATGGCAAAAATTCAGATGAAAACTCCTCTCGTTGAAATGGACGGAGATGAAATGACCAGAGTTCTCTGGGCTTGGATTAAGGAAATTCTCCTCGAACCATATGTTGACCTTAACACAGAATATTATGACCTCGGTCTTAATGAACGTGAAAAAACCAAGGATAAGGTTACTTTCGACAGTGCAGAGGCTACTAAAAAATACGGCGTTGCAGTAAAATGTGCAACTATTACTCCTAATGCCGCAAGAATGCCCGAATATAACCTCTCTGAAATGTGGAAATCCCCTAACGGCACTATCAGAGCCATTCTGGACGGTACTGTTTTCCGTACACCTATTCTTGTAAAGGGCATCACTCCATATATCCCTACATGGACAAAGCCTATCACTATTGCCCGTCATGCTTACGGTGATGTTTACAAAAACACTGAAATGAAGGTTGAACAGGGTTCAAAGGCTGAACTCGTTGTAACTGATAAGGACGGCAATGAAACAAGACAGGCTATCTATGATTTCGCTGACAGCAATGGTATCATTCAGGGACTTCACAACAAGGATAACAGCATTGCAGGATTTGCAAGAGCCTGCTTCAACTACGGTCTTGATTTAAAGCAGGACGTATGGTTTGCCACTAAGGATACAATTTCCAAGAAATATGACCATACATTCAAGGATATATTCCAGGAAATTTTCGATAAGGAATACAAGGAAAAATTTGATGCCGCAGGCATTGAATACTTCTATACACTGATTGATGACGCTGTTGCAAGAGTTATCCGTTCAAACGGCGGATATATCTGGGCTTGCAAGAACTATGACGGAGATGTTATGTCCGATATGGTTTCAACAGCTTACGGAAGCCTTGCAATGATGACATCTGTACTTGTTTCACCTGATGGAATTTATGAATATGAAGCTGCTCACGGTACAGTACAGCGTCATTATTATAAGCATCTCAAGGGCGAGGAAACATCAACAAACTCTGTTGCAACAATATTTGCATGGAGCGGTGCATTGAGAAAACGTGGTGAACTTGACAACACTCCTGAACTCTGCGATTTTGCTGATAAGCTTGAAAAGGCTACTATTCAGACTATCGAAGACGGCGTTATGACAGGTGACCTCTATCTGCTTTCATCACTCGAAAATAAGAAGAAAGTAAATTCAAGAGAATTCCTCGTTGAGATAAACAACAGACTTGCTGAACTTATGAAATAATTATCTGAAAAATAAAATATAATATTCTTATAAAAACAAGGAGCATTTATAATTTTCTGCTCCTTGTTTTTCCTAGCGGCGAGTCGCCGCCTCCCATTTTTAGTCAATATTTTTCTTTATGGCAACCAATTATATTTGTCTTACCTTGCATATCAATTTAATGTCAACGTGAGTTCGATAGATTTATTTTGTAATGGCGAACTATATTCGCCAGTCTT
>JBJEQS010000340.1:1409-27661 GCA_051881875.1 Oscillospiraceae bacterium | reverse complement strand
ACGAAGTTGAAAACGCAATCATCTCCGCTTACGAAAGGTATGTTGAGATTGAGAAGATTATGAATGCCGAAGAGTACGAAACGTAAAAGGTCGTTTGCAGTTCACTTTGCTTGTCCCGTTCTCCTGAAAAAAACATATGGAGAACGGGATAGCAAAGCATTATCGAACTACATATATGAGAAAGGGTATTCCCATGAAGAATTCGAGATTGGAAAGACGCTTTAAGCGTAGATTTGAAGAAAAGCACAACACAAGACATTTATTCAAACAGAAAGGTTGGTCAAACTATGATTATTACAGAAACAAAAATCAGAAGCGTAAACACAACAGATGAGGGCAGACTTAAAGCAATCGTTTCAATAACTATCGACAATTGTCTTGCTATCCACGACATAAAGGTCATCGAGGGTGATGACAGACTGTTCGTTGCTATGCCTTCACGCAAGGAGAATGGCGTTTTCAGAGATATTGTTCACCCCATTGATGAAAAGACAAGAAATATGCTTGAAGATGCTATTCTTGAAAGCTACACACGTTATGTTATGACTGTTGAAGCAGAAGACATTCGTTAAGATTGGTTTCCTCTCCGCAGCTGCAAATAGGGGCATATTATCCCTATTTGCGGTATGCGGACGTTTAGGTCAAAATATTTCAAACGGAGCTTAATTAACTTTAAAGTAAAATACTTTTAATTCACCAAGGGCGAAGTTTATGCATGAAGTATTTATCGACAGAGATAACAAGCTTGCAGATCGGAAAGGTATTATGGATTATGGTATCTTGAGGAGTATGTTTATCCGCCGATTATCGCTGTTAGGCAGGTTAGGTTAGCTTGTTCCAGAGATTTTGTACAACTATGATAAATGTAGTTTGCAAATTTATGGAATATAACCAAATATTTTTCCAAAGATTGTAAAATTTCGCAGAATTTTTCTCCAACGCAAAAGATATTATGCAAAAGTATTGACTCGTATTATCTTCGGTGGTATAATACAGGCAACGCAACAAAAAATGTTTGATAATTTAACATTTTGGGCTAGCATAAGCAAGTGACAACAATGAAAGTTAGGTATATAGGAAAACGCTGAATTTGAAAACGAGCGCTTCTCTTTGACGCAGCAACAATTAGCGTATCCATGATAATATAAGTATATCCAGCCGTAATTACCGTATGTCACTTCGAGTAATTACGGTTGTTTTTTATATAAAGAATTATGAAACACAAACAGAAAGGACGTGTCAACATGACAAATGATTATTTTAACAACAGCATTAAGCTTATCACAAATGATAGGTGTGGGAACGAAGACTATACCGATTGGGCAAATGAAGCAGAGTTTATGCTTTTGAAAAACTATTGCCTGCTTAACAGCCGCCACAAGGCAAGGTTTTCATCGGATGACTGCCTTCTCGGTGAAGAATATCTCCGCAGTATTAGTGAAAGAAATAATGCGTGGAGTTTGCTTTCCGGGTTTAAGAACGCAGATAAGGACGACCGTCTTGCTATGAAGGGTGATGTCAATAAGGCTGAAGAAAGAATGTATTCATACAGCCGCAGTCAAATTGTCTTTAAAGAGAATCAGTTAACTGATGTTTGATTGTATCGGAGGTATACAATATGCGTTACAAAGAAAACAGAGAAAACATTGTTATGACGACCTCCGACAGCTATGAGGTCAAAATCGGCGATACGGTTTTTGTTGTTTCTCACAGCTACGGCAAGGCTGACCTGCTTGATATTGCTGCGGATTATCTTTCGGATAAGAATTCGAGAGGTAAAGATATGACTGCATAATTTCAGAGAGAAGCGGTTGATTTAAAAAATGCTTTACAGTATATTGTTTTCATCAACCGCTCCGGTCCCTTAAGAGAGGAGTGATTTTTTGGAGCAGAGCAAAAGCGAGTGTATAGGCGGAGCAGCCTGTTATTGCCGTTTATCTAAAGATGATGCCAATGACGGTACCAGTGTTTCAATCGAAACACAGCGTCAGGTGTTATCCGATTACTGCAATGAGCACAACATTAACATCTACGATTTCTACTGTGACGATGGCTACACCGGTACAAACTTCAATCGTCCCGAATACAAGCGTATGATGTCGGACATTGATAAAGGTTTTATCAGTACGGTTATTGTAAAGGACTTGTCCCGTTTTGGAAGAGCCTATCTTGAAGTTGGCAGGCACATAGAAGAGATCTTTCCCGAAAAGGGCATCCGTTTCATTTCGGTCGGTGATAATGCTGATAGCGCAAAGGAAAATTTTGACTTGGATTTGATGATTCCAATGAAAAACATTTTCAACCAGTTTTACCCTGCCGACTGTTCACGCAAAACACGCCAGGCATTGAGGCACAAGGCTCTTAAAGGTGAATTTATCGGAAGTACGGCAGCTTACGGTTACAAAAAGTCTGCTGCTGACAAGCATATTCTTGAAATTGATGAAGACACAGCACCGATAGTTGAGCGTATCTTCAAAATGGCTGCATACGAGAATTGCGGCTGCAATAAAATTGCGAAAATCCTCACGGCTGAAATGGTGCTTACGCCGACAGCCTATGCTGCAAAGGCGGTGGGACGTGCTTATGCTAAAAATCCTTATGAATGGAATCTGACCACAATTTACAAGATGATTGAAAATCAGGTTTATCTTGGGCATACAATCAATTGCAAAAAGCGCAAGACTTCGTTCAAAAGCAAAAAGGTTGTGAAACAGAGCGAGGACAAGTGGATAATTGTTGAGAACACTCATCCTCCTATTGTTTCGGAACAGCTTTTCAAGGACGCCAACGCACAGATTGCAAGTCGCAAGCGTGGACGCAGAAATACAGAACCTCATCTTTTTTCGGGACTCGTAAAGTGCGGTACCTGCGGATATTCGCTGTCACTTTCGCCAAAGAAAAACGGCAAAGACTTTCTCACCTGCACCACATACAAAAAGAAGGGAAAGTCTGCTTGTTCAATTCATTACATCAGCTGCAAGGATCTGTACGATTTCGTGCTGTTTGATGTTAAGCGTCAGATAAAGCTTGTGCTGAAAGATGAGAAAAAGGCAGCCGAGTTGCTTAAAAAGAAGATGTGCGGCACAAATAAGGCAGCCCTTGAGCGCAGCGAGCGTGACGCAAAGGCAACCGAAAAGCGTATCAAGGAGCTTGACGACAGATTCTACCGCTTGTACGAGGACAAGCTGAACGGTGTTCTTTCCGAAGAGCGGTTTATAAAGTTATCTCATAACTGTGAAGCCGAGCTTGAGGAGCAGAAAGCGAAGCTTGAACGCATCAAGTCCATTACACTTGAAAGCACGGCTGCTGACGAGAACATCGAAAGCTACATTTCTCTCATCAAGGAATTCAAGGACATATCCGAGCTTGACAAGGAAATTGTTCACAGGCTTATTGATAAAATTACCGTCGGCAACAAGTATGTGGTGGACGGTGTGAAAAAGCAGGATATTATGATTTGTTATAAGTTTGTTGGGAATGTTGGGTGACTTCTGATTTTTGATAAAAATGTGCTTTGGTACAAGATTCGTACTAAAGCACATTTTTATGGTAAGAAATCTTTGAAATAATTATATCACGTTTTTCGGATTTACACAATGCTTTTTTATTTAAAAGGACATTCAGATGCTCGATTGTCCAAAGAATCGGACAGCAGATTTTGACAGAAACGAGCTTTGTTGACAATAACTAATGTGACTGATAAAATGATTCATAAGGACAAAGGTTATCCTTTAAAATCACTATTTATCAAGTTTTTGAAGGGAAGATCGTTTATGGGTGAAATGACTGTAAAAGGATATGCGGAGAGAAAAGTTGAGTGTGATGTTGTTGAAGTTATTCTCAAATTCATAGGCGAGGGAACAACTATACCGGAAGCTGTTCAAAAAACTTCGGATGAGCTTGAAAAATTTCTGAGAATATTTGAGGAAAACGGGATAGATTCGGGTGTGTTTAAGATAATTGATAATTCAACATCGAAAAAGTATCGTTCCGAAAACGAAAAAATGCCTTATGAATCCAAACGAGCAATTTCTATAAAAATGCCTATGAATTCTGCAAATGTGGATGCAATGATGCAGTATATCTCTAACTATCAGATAAATGTTGAGATCTTAGACACATATCAGTATTCTCGTAAAATAGAACTGCATAAAGAGCTGTTAAAGGAAGCTGTTGATGATTCAAGAGCAAAAGCAGAAATGATAGCATCGTGTGCAGGTCAGAGAATCAAAGGAATAAAAAGTGTTAATGCAGATATTTCAAGCAGTGATAAACACATGGTTTTTGATGACTTAAGTGACTGCTTTGATATAGCACCTTGCAGTGTATCGAGAGCACGGAAGTTATCTGCTCCAATAATTAATGAAACAGAAGAAGTTGAGGTTGTCTGGCTGATCGAGGATTAAACAGCTCATGACAGAGGGGGTATCTTAATGTACATAGTAGTTACCGACTGCGGTAGTTTCTGGAACCATAATAATCCTATACTGAAAAAATATAAGGAATCGGTGGTTGTTGTTTGTTTAAACGGCGAGAAGGTAACCGATGAGTACAGATGCTTTGTCAGTCCGTATAAAATGAAGGAACGAAAGATTTGTATAGGTTATCAGCCGTATGGTCCCGAAGCAGAGAAATTTAAGGCACTTGAATCAGTAACCCATAAGTTCGTTATACAGTTTGGTTATCATGAGGATGTGTTATTTCTAACCGACGATAATTCCGAATCTTTATATCCCTTTTTATTATATATCGGCAAAAACGAATATAACAATACACACTTATGTTCAATTTCTCCAATGGTATATGAGTGGCCAAGCTATAATAAATTGTTGTCTGATGTTATGAATGAGCATCCTTCGCTTGAATCTCTGTTTTATATTGATATTGCAGAGTTTTTCGATAAAAACAATGAGCGCGAAACATTACGCGAGATCAACAAAAGAATGACCGAGTATTTCGAAGCTAATTTTCCGAGGATACTGAATGGTATCAACAAGATGCGAGAGAGAAGCTATTTCGATTTTGCATCAATGTCCTACGTCCCCTTGGCAGACGGATTTGAGAGTATAGATGTATCGAAAAAATCAAATGAAATAAAGGATATTGATTTTGACACAGCTCCGCAAGGCTGGTTGTTGGGGCGAGTTTGCTATCCTGAATATCCTTCGGATAAACCATATGATCTCGAAAAGGCGGAACAGCTTACTGCGCGTATTGACGGAAAAAAGGTATGTAATATTCTCCGTGAGCAGCGCATAAAGCTTGCACAGGTAAACAACATACCTTTTGAGAGTGAAGAATGTCCGTCAATAGGCCCGTGTGCAGGAACCTGCCGAAAGTGTGACTCCGAGGCGGAATATCTGCGGAAAGAGCTTGAAAAGATCTCCGAGGATAAGCGTGTTTATCCACAGTTCAATGTTCTGGAGGAAATGAATAATGATCGGTGATATAATGAGCATTTCAAGACTGCGTATGGGAACTGACGGAGAGGGTGTTTCCACACTTGTTACGCTGCATGGCTGTCCTTTGGCCTGCAAATACTGCATAAATGACTATTGTCACGATAAATTCTGTGAACGTGGTGCATATACGCCCGAAGCACTTGTGGAAGTTCTGAAAAAAGACGACATATACTTTAAAATGTCGGGCGGAGGAATAGTGTTCGGCGGAGGAGAGCCGCTGCTGCAGTCAGAGTTTATTGCAGAGGCTTTCAAGCTTGCGGATACGAAATGGAAAAAGAGAATAGAAACCTCTTTGAATGTTCCGTGGGAGAATATCGAGCCTCTTCTTGAACTTACGGATGAATGGATAATTGATATAAAGGACATCAACGATGAGATATACCGCAATTACACAGGCTGTTCTAACGCTGTTGTTCTTGAAAATCTGATGAAAATGAAAGAGTATATTCCGACGGAGATAATGAGGATAAGAGCGCCTTATATTCCCGATTACAACGATCATAACGATATTGAAAAAAGCCAAGAATGGCTGCGCAGAGAACTTGGAGTTGAGTCTGAATATTTCGAATATTATGTTACAAGGGAAAAGGATGTAAGTTGGTGGGACAAGATCAAAAATGGGTGAAATCAATCAAGTTAGATGCAAAAAATGCGGATATTTTTCGAAAACAAGAAGCGGCCCCGGATTTTCATTATTTCAAGAAATCAGTCGGACAAAAGAAGCTATACTAAATGGTGAAATTGAAAATGACGAAGCATTTCATTGTTTGAAAAATGGCGGAAAGCTTTCTGCAGTTGCAGCATATCTTTGTCCAAAGTGCAAGATTTTTACAACAAATAACCAAATGTATTGTTTGACTGATTTTACGGTTTCTCCGTATGGTACAATACATTTTGAAGTGATTTTTCCTTTTGGAAAACCGCAATGTGAAATCTGTAATTCGGAACTATTATATATTCAAAATATTCGCTCTTCAAAAGTTAAATGTCCAAAATGCGGCGGTGAGTTAGTTTCACGTTTATCGGGATATTATGATTGACAAAATGCCATAAGATGATATTGACAATATCAGAAGCCGCATCAAAGCAGTTGATAAAATAATGATCACCGACCGTGATTGCAGAAAAAACTGTTATCAAAGTCAGCGTTTTCTTGCCGCAGGAAGGATCAGAGACGCTCCCTTAACAATAGGCGGGTGTTCATATAGTTCTCCTATTCCCGATGAGTTCGATGTGAAGGGCAAGATCTTTGAGATAACAGAAAATGGCGGAGATGCCGTCGATATTACTATAAAGTATAGTTTTTACTTTATGAAAACTCAGATTTTCATAGAAGGTAATAAACGTGCATTGTTTTTCTTTGCGAATCATTATCAAAATGCACACGGACAGGGATTCATAGTTATCCCTGAAAAAGCTGTTCTCGATTGTATGAAGCTGCTTGTGAAATACTATGATGATATTTATGCGATCTCTGAATTTATGAAGAAAAGTGTTGGAGAATTCTTAATAGTGCTTTTACGAAAAAGTGCCTCCTAATACTGATAATTGAACAAGGTGCATCATTTTTTGTCGAATATTGACAAATTGTTGATTCTATGATACAATAGATTAGTAAAGATGATGGATTTTTTATATGATAATACATTGGCAAGGGTGATTTTTACAACATTATGTCGAATTAATTATTGCTTTAAGTTAATGAAGAATTACTTTGTTTTATTAGGGGAGTGTAAGCGATGAGAAACATAAATGAATTGATTGGAATTATTCAAGGCATTAGTTTTGATAAAATAATTAATCAAAAAGAAGTAATAAGACTGCAAGACTGGGTGGACAAAAGCAGAAATCTTGTTACTGAATCTTTAGAAAAAAATCTCATCTCTTTAGTAGATAAGGTGCTTGAAGACAAGATAATTACTCATGATGAGCAAGAAAGTCTATTAAATGAATGTAAAAATGTTCAAAAGCATGAATGTGATATCAACAATCGGATTTATGAACTAAACGGTATTATTTCTGGCATTATTTGCGATGGAGAAGTAAACGAGGAAGAAATATATAGTTTAAAACAATGGATGGATGAATATGGAGATATTATAAAGCATCATAGACCAAGTGCAAAAATGTTTAGCTTAATTGAATCCATTTTGGAAGATGAAATTATCACTGAAGATGAACAAAATGAATTATTGGAGGCGCTGACCGAACGAGTTGACAGAGTTCATGTGGATACTAAACTGGACTATCTTAGAAAGCTCGTCCGAGAAAAAAAGAATATTGGCGTAGAGATTATCGATATACTCGATAATGAAGATATTATTGATGAAGTACATTCAATGGCTGAATATCAATTAAAAAAAGCACTTATCTCATATTCAGGAACAGAGATGAATGATCCGGAAATAGTATTTATTTCATTGGTTCTTATTGGATTGATGGAGTATAATGATGGGAATTTTTATGAGTACGTAAGAAATACCTATATAGATCTTTATAAGAATTGTTCAAAACAGGCAATCGAAAATATTATAAGATACACGTTAAGCAGATACCAAACAGAGTCACAAAAGAAGAGTCAGTCTCGAAAGATTAATGTTGCACTGAATAATGCTATTGTTCCGCGTAATTATTTACCATCCTTTTTTGAGTTTATTTTTGATATATACAAAATCAATTTTTGCTTTACTCTTTCTGACAATTTATATGATGATTTTAAATTTGTTTATGAGGGGCTCAGATATTCATTGAGTGATGATGATAGTATTAATCTTACTGTTACTCAAAAGACATACAAATTAATAAAATCAACCAAAGAGTTGATACTTGATGATAAATCGCTGGAAGCAGTTATCAGACTAAGCATCATTGTTGTACGACTAATTGATAAGCGTGTATGGAACCATGAACTGAATATTTATAATCCATATTTGAAGAGCGGCTTTGAGGAGTGGAATTGTATTTATGAAGCAACCCATACTAATGAATCCAAAAATTCAACAATTAGATCGCGCTGGGAACCTAAATTCTTGTTATCCGGTGAAACAGTTGCTATTATTCCTCCTGTTCATAAGGTCAAAGGGCTTTATAATTATAGAAATATTAGTATAACAGTATCAAATGGAAATACGGTGATTTACCATAACAATAAGCCTGATATACGCGAAATTATTGGTGGATATCAAGTTAGTGTGGATAGAATAAACATTTCTGATCCATTAGGTAATATTACATATAAAGTAACTTGTGGCAGCGAGGTTATATACGATAGCAGAAATAAGCTTCATCGTTCATATATTGTCTTTGATAATAAAGGTAAAGAAATTCATAATAATACTGATTATGAAGGCACTGCATTTTTCTGTGTCAAAAACGCTTTTCCAAATCTCACGGTTTATTGTCAGAAGTCAGAATACTTATTGGCTCAGAAGAATGTAAATTTGTTTGAAACAATTTGTATAGGTACCAGTATTTTTAATTTTGCATCTTTATTAAAGCCAGGTATAGTTGGAGATAAACACGAAGATTGTTTCCTTATAGATGCTATTGACAATAAAAAAATGTGTGTATATAAATCAATAAACTATGTTGTTTTTGAAGTTGATCATGATTATTCAGAGATACCTAGGATTGAAATTACATTAAATAATAATGTAAGTGATCTTTCTGAATATAAGTTCTTCGTTGAAGAAAGAAGTGGAGTAACAAAATATATTGTTTATCTTAATATAAATGATCCGGGTATATATTCACTTAGCATTACAAGTACTGTAAACGGAAAGAGAAGTAATATTGGTAATTTTAATTTTGTGCTTGATCGTAATCTTGAATATAGATCTGACAAAATTAATGATACCATTTATCAAGTAGAGGTTATTACAGATTTACATTCGTTTGCTATAATGTCAGATATAAGCGTGGAATCATTTAGCGAAAAAACAATAACACTTACAATTGCCGGAAAAGAGTATTATTACGTTCTTCCGTTTAATATGCGTATATTTCGTGTTAATGATTTGTGTTGGCAACCAAGTTCATCGGATATGTGGATTGGAGATATCACACAAGAAAGTGTGCTAGACATTTATGGACATGAAGCTGATGAAATTATAGTGTTGTCCTGTACAGGAAAAAGTCTTGATACAGAATTACAAACAAAAAATATGGGTGTATTCAGAAGGATTCCTATTGGTTTTATTTTATCATACAAATCATTGTATGATTATATAGTTATCGGAATAATTCATGATGGTAAACTTGTTAATGCAATATATTGTTATAATAAATGTATGCTTAATAAAGATAATGTTGAAATTGAATACAGCCTAGAGCAAGATCAATTGGTTGTGTCGGCAGAATACTACGGGAAAGGCAAAGTGCATTTTGATATTTCTGATGAAAAAGGTGAAATAGTATATAGGAGTCAGTCAATTCGCAGTAAAGAAAAAAACTATATTTCAAATCTTTGTGCAGGGGTAAAATATACCATAAGCTTTTATGAAAAAGCTATAGGATTATCACTTGGAAAAACAAATCTACTTGCATCGTATCCTTGTTCGATATTTACCTACAATGAGTTAATGGATTCTGAACTTAAAATTTCGGATATTAAAATAATAAAGAGAAATGATGAAAAACTTGAAAAAGAAACTGTATCGTTATCGTATTTATTTGTAAAGATATCTGATAAAAAAGGTAAGAATGGCATATTAACTGGAGAGATATATGGCAAAATAGGAAATGGTAAATTTGGTAACAATGCGATAAATCCTGTCGATATCACCTTTTTCAATCAAATAGTTCAAAACAAAATTGAAATGTATATTTCAAAAAATGATAAGCCATTATTACTTGATTACAAACATTTAGGTTCAATGGATATTTTACATGATAAATCAGTAGAAGAAGTAACCTATTGGGTTAAAATGGATGGTGAAAACAAATGAAAAAATTGAATTCAATTGAAAAATCTATTTATATTAATAAAAGATACAAGGATTATCTTAGGTCATCATTTTGCTTTGGGTCAAATGAACTTCAATCTTTATTTGAATCCCAGCTTGATCAGGAGGAATTGTTAAAAGGACCTTATGTTGATGTAAATCTTCCGTTTAGCAGGGGGCTTAATCTTCATCAGCTTATACAGGAGGGTGTGGTTTGTACTTCGTTTTCAAAATTATGCAACGTGAATATGGATAGGCCATTATATGCTCATCAAGAAAAAGCAATACGCCTTATTGATTCTGGACGAAGTGCAATCATTACAACAGGAACAGGATCAGGAAAAACGGAATGTTTCCTATATCCAATTTTTAACGACTTGCTAAAAGATGTTGAAAATGGAGTAACAGAGAGCGGGATAAGAGCGATTTTTCTTTATCCAATGAATGCATTGGTAAATGATCAGATTGAAAGAGTAAGAAATATGCTTGTATCTTGTCCTGATATTACATTCGGCTTTTTCACAGGTGATACACCAGAAACGGTAAGTGATAATTATCGAGCTAAATACAAAGAGGAAAATGATATTATTATTCCTAATAATGAACTTGTTAGCCGTAAGGAGATTCGTGATAATCCACCTCATCTATTGTTTACCAACTATTCGATGCTTGAATATATGTTAATTCGTCCTAATGATTACGCTTTGTTCTCACCAACAAAGTTGACTAATTGGAAATATGTTGTTCTTGATGAAGCGCATACATATAAAGGATCATTAGGTATTGAAATATCAATGTTAATGAGGCGCTTAACTGCATTAGCAGATAAGAAGCCAAGATTCATTTTAACAAGTGCAACATTAGGACAACAGGGAGAATCTGAAGAAGATATTGTATCTTTTGGAAAGAAATTAACCTCTGTGGACTTTGCTGTTTCTGATATTGTTTTTTCAGATAGGATTTCATTAGACAATAGCAAAGTCAAGTACATGATTGAACCTGATGATTATGTAAAAATGAAAGCAGGAATAAATGATGTTTTATTATTAAAAAACATATCTGAAAAATACGGATCAGAAACTTCAGACAATATACAAACGTCTTTATATAATATTCTCGTTGGAGATGGAACCGTACATCAAGTCTGTGACATTTTATCGAATAATCCACTTAGCTATAGAGACCTAATGAAACAATTAAGTAAGCCATTGAATGAAAAGGAGTTAACTGCATTAATTGATCTTATTAATGCGGCAGAAAAAGATGGAATAGGACTTTTGGATATGAAATATCATTCCTTTATTCGTCCATTGTCAGGGGCATATATTACACTTGATAAAAGCCCGAAATTAAGCCTCTCAAAGACAAATGAGATCAGCAATCAGAAGGCGTTCGAACTTGGAAATTGTCGATATTGTAATGAACCATATATTTTTGGAAAAATTCTATATTCGGAATCAACTGGATTAAACTATCTTGTTCAGAATAATGAAGTGGATATCTACGAAAACTATGGCGATAATTCAGATGTTAATCTCGACTATTTCCTCTTAAATAATTCAGTAACAGATAGTGAGGTCGATACATCTTCTATTGAAAAATACACGGTGTGTCGTTTGTGTGGTTGTATTTATTCTAATGGTAATTTAAACAGTGCTAAGTGTACTTGTGGAGACGAATATGCTACTACCATATATAAAGTTAATCAAATAAAAGAAATAGACAATGAATATGCATTTAATAATATAAATCACTGTCCGTGTTGCGGACATAGAAGCGGGTCGGGAATAGTAAGAAGCCTTAACTTGGGCAAAGATGAAGGAACTGCACTGGTGGCACAAATGCTGTACGAAGCAATCGATAACGGGGAAGAACAAGAAAAAAAGACTCGGAAATTATCTCTTTCATTAAATAAATCCAGTATTCAACAAAATAATAGAATTAAGCCAAGAGCGAAGCAGTTTTTGTCGTTTTCAGATAGTAGACAACAAGCAAGCTTTTCGGCAGCTTTTTTTGATTCCTCACAAACTAGATTACTGCAAAAAAGACTTATTTGGAAGGTAATTGAGGATTACAATTATTCTGATATTCAGATTGAACAGCTAATATCATACCTTGCTGATGTAATAAAAAAGATGGATTTGTTTTCAAATGGACTGTCACCTCAGAAAAATGCCTGGCTTGCAGTACTTACAGACTTATTAAAAGTTGATGGTTCATATGATGGCGAAGGCATGGGCTTGTATTACTTTGATCTTGACTTATCCACTATCGATGAGCTGCTTGATGAAGAGGATGTAACAGCATCTTATGGTCAATATAATATTACAAAGTCAGATCTTCTTACGATTATGAAGGTTGTATTTGACATATTCAAAACTACGCCTGCTATCAATTATGCAAAATCCGGATTATTACAAGAGGAACGAAAGGAATACCTGGATTATCGAAGATTCGACAATTATATTGCTTTTAAAAATCCTAAAAAAACGAGTAAAGATATAAGAAGTTTTCTACCTATTAATAGTTCAGAAAATATGGTTGTAAGATATGTTGAAAAAGCAGTAGGGTGTTCAAAAGAGGAAGCAACGCAGATTTTGGATGTCTTTTTCAACAACTTTGCAATTCCTGTATCTCAGAATGCGAATTCTGCAGATAATCTTTTAATCAAAGATCCAAACAGAGAGGCTTTTCAGATAAATTCCGGTAAGTATGTCTTAAAAAACTATAAATCTTCTAAGTATTATATATGTTCGAAATGCGGAAGATTAACACCGTATAACGTTCACAATGTATGTGTTGTTGATAAATGTAATGGTAGTCTTTCAGAAGTTAATCCTGATGAAGCATTAGCAAATAATTATTTCAGAAGACAATACATGACAAAAAAGATTGAGAAGATTGTAATAAAAGAGCACACCGCACAGCTCGATAGAAAAACTGCAAAACAGTATCAGCAGGATTTTAAAAATCAGAAGATTAATATACTAAGTTGTTCCACAACATTTGAAATGGGCGTAGATATAGGTGAACTTGAAACGGTATATATGAGAAATGTTCCACCGTCACCAGCTAATTATGTTCAAAGAGCAGGACGTGCGGGCAGAAGAAAAGATAGTTCAGCATACATCCTAACATATTGTAATCCTGTTTCACATGATTATACATATTTTACTTCTCCCGAAAAAATGATTTCAGGAGTAATTACCCCTCCATGTTTTGATGTTATGAATAAGAAAATAATAACGAGACATTTAATGTCTGCATGTTTGGGGTATTTCTTTAGATTGTATCCATTCTACTTTGAAAATATTGAAAGGTTGGTGTTTGATGACGGCGTTGAGAAATTCTATGATTATTGTAAAAGCCATCCGAATGATCTAAATGAATATATTTCCGAGAAGGTTTTGCCTGAAAGTCAGTATAATGAATTTAAAGATTTTTTATGGTTTGATTCAATGGATAATCAAGATGAAAAAATGGCATATATGGTTGAATCATTAAAATCTGCATTGAAAGAATACACTAGCGCTTATGACGAATCTGTAAAGAAAGAAGATCATATTCAAGCGTCGTATTTTCAAAAGCAGATTGAGGGACTTAAAAAGGAGCGAGTATTAGACCAGTTGTCAAAATATTGTGTTATTCCCAAATATGGATTCCCTGTTGATTCTGTAAATCTTGAAATATACAATAATGGAAAAATTGATAGACGATTTGATCTATCGCGTGATCTTAGAATTGCAATTTCTGAATACGCTCCGGATTCTGAAGTCATTGTTGATGGTAAAAAGTACACTTCCCAGTTTATATCTTTGCCAAGAAGCAAGAGCTTAGATAGAAGAGCTATTTGTAAATGTCCTAATTGCAGTAGATACAACGTATTTGTTGTATCTCATGATAAGTGTAAGTATTGTGGCGAAAACATTGCTTCACAACCGACAGAGTACTATGTTGAACCAATCCTTGGCTTTAAGACAGGTGTAACAAAAGAAAGTACACGTCTTAAGCCTCAACGTTCATATTTGGGTGAAGTACTTTATCTTGGTAAGGGAAATATTGAAGAAAACTCAATAACTTTGGATAATGTTTTGTATGCTGAGTCAAGCACTAATGATGAATTGTTGGTTATTAATAAATCCAAGTTTATAATGTGCCCCAAGTGTGGGTATAGTAAAAGAATTAAAGGCAATACAGCATTGAATTCTCATAACAATTATCGTCAATTCAAATGTGAGTGTGAAGAAAGGGAGTATTATAGAATTGGTCATAGTTTCCAGACCGATGCAGTAAGAATTGAAATTCCAAGATTACTGCAGAGCGAAAAACATTGCTATTCAAAAGCACTATCATTGTTATATGCTTTTCTTGAAGGATTAAGCATTAGTTTGGATATAGAAAGAAGTGATATTGATGGCCTTTTAGTTCCTAATCCCAAATATAACAGTTATGATATCTTGATATATGATAATGTTCCGGGTGGTGCTGGTCATGTAAGAAGAATAATGAATAAACAAACCATAATAGGAGCATTCGAAACATCGCTAAAAATTGTTTCACATCAATGTTGTGACGAGAATACGTCATGTTACAATTGCCTAAGAAATTACTACAACCAATCAGTTCACAGTAAGTTGAAAAGAAAGTATGCAATAGAATTGCTTGAAAGCTTACTGGCTGATATAAAATAAGTAGAATAGCTTTTGTCTATCTAACGGACTACAAATGTTAGTCTGTTAGATAGACATAGCTAAAATGGTTTATGTGATTTTTCTATCGCTTTATGTTATCATTTCAAGCAAAGCTAAAATATCTTTTACTGTCAGTTGTCCCAAAATCCGTACACTCAAAGACAAACATTCACATATTTCGTGCATTTCTGAAATTGATATGATATAATGGTAATATCGGGAATAATAGGTACTGATCGAAAGTGAGTTGTACGAAATGATTTGGGCTTGTTTGTATATTGACCGTAATAAAAATGTTCAGATAAGAGAAATATCTGTGAGAGTATATGATGAAAGCTGTACCTTGCTGGAAGAACACCACGCAGTTTATGGTACGGTCGGTCAGCTTATGTCCGATGATGAGTATAACAGCGCTAAACTAAAACTGTCAAATCAGATAAATTCATGGCTTCAGGACGTTGACAGAATTGTTGTATGGGACAGCAAAACCTACGATCTCTTAAAAGAAGCTATCAAAAAACACAATAAACAAAAAAGATACATCATAGTTATGAACAGAAGCAAATACGTTGATTCAGCTTCTTCAAAGCTGCAGCTGATGATGCAGCGCAAGGGTGTATCAAAATGTGAATATATGTGTGAGATCATTTCAAGCATGGCTGTAACGATATTTCGGAACAATGACCTTTTTATAACAGGTTTATCGGAAGCCCTTACTATCGGACAAACCAAAAATAAGACGGAAAAATCCAAGAAAAGAAATAATCCTAACGAATACAGCTATTTTTCAAATGTTATGTCTGCTTTTATACAGTATCAGTTATCCGAAGCTGAAATTTGTGAGCTGACCGACGAAGTAAGAGGTTTTGTCGATAGATATTACAGAAACAGCCGCGATATACAATGCGAATCAATGTTTAAAAAATGCTGCTCGGACGTTATCACAGATTCCACAGTCAAGCTTTATACCGATCATGTTAATCGACATACGTTGTTTTCCAAGAAGCTCATCACCCGTGCAGTTGTGTACAGTATTGATAAAAAGCTTAATTCGTTCCAGAGCTATATCTGTGCATATATTGCCGACAAAGTTTTATGTGATTATGATTTACCGACAGAAACGAAAGAAAAGTATAAAAAACAGCTTGCTTATTCGAATATGAAAGCCTCGGAGATGAACAGAGTTATCAATAGCGTGACGGCAACATATAGTAACAGAGATCGTATTGATAACATAAATAAAAACGAATACTATCTTGCTGCGCTTGAATATCTGAAAAGAGAAGCATTTTCCTACCATGAGGCTGAACGAATCAGGGAGCTTAATGAACAAAAGATCCTGCTCCAAGGAATTCCCGAAAACATAGTTGAAATGTACCCTGCAGCAAGAAGTATAAATCGTCATTTCATTCTTCATCTTGGTCCGACGAATTCGGGAAAGACATATTCGGCTATACAAGCTTACAAAAACTCCGTCAGAGGAATATATCTTGCACCTTTAAGGCTGCTTGCTTATGAAATATTCGAGCAGATGAATTCGGAAGGTGTTTTATGCTCAATGGTGACCGGGGAGGAAACTATAGATATCCCGTTTTCAAAGCATATTTCAGCAACCGTTGAAATGGCAGATGTAAATACATACTATGATGTTGCGGTAATTGATGAATGTCAGCTTGTTGCAAACGAACAGAGAGGCGGAGCGTGGACAGAGGCAATATTGGGTATTACTGCGAATGAGATACATCTTTGTGCCTCGGAAAATGCTCTTGACATACTGACAAAGCTTATCGAAATGTGCGGAGATTCTTACACCGTTGAGTATCACGAGAGATTTGTTCCGCTCGTTCCCGATGAAACACCCTTTGCATTTCCGCAATCGGTGAAAAAGAACGACGCTTTGATCGCATTTTCAAAGAAAGCGGTTTTAAAGTATGCTGAACAGCTGAAAAACTATGGTCTTACCGCAAGTGTAATCTATGGCGATCTGCCTTATGATGTCAGAAGAAAAGAAGTTGACAGGTTCATAAACGGTGAAACCGATGTTGTTGTTTCAACGGACGCTATCGGAATGGGGCTTAATCTTCCGATTGAAAGGATAGTATTCCTTGAGATGAAAAAGTTTGACGGCAAAAGAACGAGAGAATTGACCCACGATGAAGCACTCCAGATCGCAGGCAGAGCAGGAAGAAAAGGAAAATATGATATAGGGTATTATACATCTGCTGTCGATACCAAATGGCTGATTCGAAGAATACAGCAGGGAAATACCCCTATTTCAAAGGCAATACTCAGATTCCCTAAAAATCTTATCAAGGTAGATATGCCGCTGTCGCAGATAATGAAGCTTTGGACAAGCATCAGCTATGATAAAGAAATTTTCAGCGCAATGGATCTCAGGCGTGAGATCCGACTTTGTAAAATGGCTGAAGAGTTCACGGATGATAAGGCAATTTTGTTTGAGTTTGCAACAATTCCGTTTAATGACAACAAGCTGCCGCTTATCAATTTATGGAACAAGCTTCTCCAAGCAGAAGTCAGCGGCAATAAAAGTATTGATATAGACAAGCTTTTAAATATAAACAGCTGCCACACACTCGCAGGGTTTGAAATACTTTACAGAAAAAGCGATCTGATGTATTATTACTGTTCAAGGTTCAACAGAGGAGAACTTGATGGTATAATTGAAATGAAACACGCTATTTCTATAAAGATAATGGAAAAGCTGCAGGAGATGCGGCAAGCACCTATTGTTGTGGGATAAAGGAGCAGCTTATGAATTCTGCAAAACAGAAAGTTCTGGTTATTATAATAGCAGCAGTTAGTCTTTTCTTTATTTTGCTTGCTTCGGGGACGCTAAATGACATTAGTCGTGAATGGAATATCAGAAAAGGAGTCAGACTTATTAACAGCGGAGAATACGTTAAAGCGGTTGAATGGTTCGATGAAATGCAGGGAAAAATGCTGGAAAAGAATGAGTTTGATTCAGAGGTTTTTACCCTTGAATTTTATGCAGAATATCTCCGGAACAAGGGGAATGATTTAAAAAAAGAAAAGCACTATTTGGATTGTATACGTTATGATTACAAGGGTCACCTTGCCGATGAGATACTTGCAGAAAAGGCAGACGTTGATAAAAAATGTCAGGAATTGATCAATGCGCAGAAAGCGGAAGTGAATAAAGATCCAAACAAGTACAGAAATACAATACCATTCGTTGGAATGAATGCGTTGTATATTGATAAAACGTGTCTTGGTACACATTACGGAGAAGCCGAAAAGGGTATAATATACAAGGATGGCATATCCTACTATACATACGAATACACCTTTGGAACCGTATATGGCGATCTGCTGCTTATGAAAGTGACCTGTACGGATTATTTAACAGAGAGTGTAGTTACAAATGTAAAAAAGTATAATGAAGGCTATTTATGGAAAGGCGACGTACCGAATGTTGTTGCTTCCGAATACAAAGATGTCAAAAAGCCTGGCACAAACAGCAAACCCGGTTACAGCGGCAACGGCGGCGGATATGAATACAACGATTTTGAAGACTTCTATTATAACCACGAAGAGGATTTTGACAGCCTGGACGATGCGGAAGATTATTACAACGAATACTATGATGATTTTGATTGATCGGTGTACCAAAAACGGTACAGAAAAATCTTTCGATACTGCATTTCATTGACTTTTGTTCCTATGCGAAATATAATAAAAGCAGAAGAAAGAACAAAGCAAAAGCTTTAAATGGAGGATGATTAAATGTTTGATGATAGCTGGAGAGATTTTTGCGAAGACGGTTCAGAATATGATATTGATCCCGAGGATTATGATACCGAGGAAGAGTATATGGAAGCTCTGGAAGAAGCTAAAGAGGAGTATGCGGAAGAGCACAATTTTAAAGACTATCGTATTGTAGGTATATATATTGAAAACGATGACGAAGATAATGAGGATTGGAGAGATGAGTGTGAAGACGGTTCAGATTATGATCTTGATCCTTACGATTTTGATACCGAAGAAGAATATTTACAAGCTCTTAATGCTGCAAAGGCAGAGAGAAATATAGAGCTACCCTTGTCTGTATTTATTGAAAAGTTATTTGAAGAAACAGATACAGACACATATTCAGCTAAAAGTAATAGTGAAAACTGGCGGAATAATTGTACGGAAGACAATGAATTTGGTCTTGATCCTGAAGATTATGAAAACGAGGAAGAGTATGAAGACGCTCTTCAAGATGAAATAGAATACTATGATGACGATGATGATGACGATTATGACGATGACGACGACGATTGGGATGATGACTATGATATGGATGATAGTGATGATTTTTATGATGACGATTAACAATGTCATTGCAAATTCGATTGACGGATATGTTATTGAATGCTGCTGTGCCGGATAATTGTTGTATGGCGTTCTGTGAGTGAGTTAACACACAAATAGAATGAGGGGGAATGATCATGAGCAATAAGAATGACGATTTTGATTTTGATGATTTTCTTATGTTTGAAACCATAAAGGGCGGCGGATGCCTTGTATCTGCGCTGTCGATAATTGGCACTATTGGGTTTATTATTGCGTTGATTGTATAAGGCGAATTATAGCTGTTCGGTATAAAATTAAGCAAAACTTATGGGGTCAATTTCGTGATTGGAATGGATGACTTCTCTAACAAAACCCAACGGTCGTTGGTTCAAATCCAGCCTCCGCAACCAAATTAAAAAATCAAGCTATTCAAAATCACGAAATCGCCCTTTTCACACAGATTTCGCCTTGAATAGCTTGACAAATGTATTTAAATCCTGTATAATTAAATGCAGGATAAGAAAGCATTCACTAAGTCATTCAGATGGTGTTGCATCTGCGTGATAGTTCGTAAGGTTTGTCGCCAAACAAGCCTTACGAGTGGGTGCATTTTATCATTTATGTTATAATAACACAAATTTGCCGGCTTGTCAATACTTTTTTTGACAAGCTTTTTATTTTTTGAACGATTTATAATTTTTTAAAATAATTTTTAAAATTTGGTATCTAAAACTTTAATAGAACTATTGAAAAAAGAAATGGTTTATGTTATAATATCGTAAAGACCTATGAATATATAATTCACAGAGGGCATACTTTCTTATAGGAGGTGTGCCAAATGAATAGGAGATTTAAAATGTATGCAATAAATTATAAGGAGAGTATACCTCGCAAGGAGATTTTTTCCTTGCAAACAAGTAGGAAAGACTATGATGATTATGAAATAAAATCATATCTTGCTTATATTATTTCAACCCAAATAGAATCCAAAGTCAATATGTTAGCAGATGATATGATGATGGAGATAGTACAAAACATATATGGAGGTCATAATAAAAATGAATGATAATATTGATTCCAATAAAAAAGATCTTGATGAAGACAATAATGAAGATAATCATGATATAGAACCTATTGCATCTGATCAAGAAAAATCAGACAAAGAAGATGATGAAAAATATGAAATCAAGACTGGTAACGAAGAGATTGACGAACTATTAAACCATTTACCAGAACACGAGAAAAAGATGATTATGAAAACTTCTATGTCAATGCTTAACATGAGTGCATCTAATCATCTTGAAAATCCAATAACCAAAAAAATCACCGAGGAGCACATTTCGAGCTTTCTTGATGCTTCAAAACAAAATATGGAGCTTGATTACAAGGAAAAAAAGCAAAACAAGATATTTGTTGGATTGATTATTCTTGCGGTAATGATTTTCATAGTTGTTCTTATTCTCTTGTTAAAAAACACACCTGAATTGATGGAAAAAATTATTTATACATTTGTAGGTCTTATTACAGGTATTATTGGTGGTTACGGGGTCGGCAAAAATAAAGGCGATGATTAATAGTAACTACATTCAGTAAAAATCAGCTTGGCAATATTCTTGACAAGCTGATTTTTTATTTTTATTTTAAGAAAAATATGTGCTTATATGTCTGCAAAGCTGAATTTCTTACAATGCAATACCATTAAGGAGCAGATCCATTGTTTCACGTTTCTGACGATCCAAGACGTGTGCATAGCGGTCAAGTGTAAAATTTACGCTTGAATGTCCGAGCAAAACGCTTAAGGTCTTAACATCTACCCCTTTTTCAATGGCTCTTGTTGCAAAGGTATGGCGCAGAGAATGGAAATTTGCATCTGCGATCCCTGCATCTTTGAGGATACATTTAAACGTATCCTGCAATGTTTTAGGCTCGGCAGGTCCGCCGATCGAAGAGCGCAGAAGATAATTGTCATTATAGACAAGATGATTTGTTTTGGCGTTATATGATATTATTTCTTTGCAAAGCTCATCGTTTATGGGGATATCTCTCACGGATTTTTTACTTTTCGGTGTTCCTACCACAAGTTCGGTCTTTGCCGAGCTGTCCAAAGTCGGCAGACGGTTTACGGTACGCCTAATATGTACAATTCCGTTTTTGGTGTCAATATCTGACCATCGAAGTCCAAGAACCTCACCGAGTCTGATACCGAGGGCAAGACTGAGATATACACCAAATGCAAGTTTTTCTTTTGAGTGGCTAAGCTCAATCATAAGCAATTTCTGCTCATAGACTGTAAGCACACGCATTTCGGGAGCTTCCTGCTTTGGCAGCTCAATGAATTCTACATAATTTTTCTTTATCAGCTCCAATTCAAGAGCTTTCTGCATTGACTTGTGTATCATTCGGCTGATATTCGACAATGTTTTGGGAGATAGTCCACCGCCTTTAAGACTGCCGTTGTCACTTTGTGCATTAAAAAACCTCTGGAAGATGTCTGTATTAAGCTCTGAGAGCTTGTAAGAGCCGATATGTGGCACAATATGTCCGTTTATATATCCGTGATAGGAAACCGCCGTAGACTGCTTTACAGTTCGTTTTGTGTAAACCTCAAACCAGTATTCAAGCCATTCTTTTAAAGTCATATCTGCGCTTAATTTAATGTCGGTAATATTATTCATAATTTTATTTCCTTTCATGTTTCATCTTTGCAGATGCATAAATTATACTATTACAATGTTAGAATTGCAAATGATGTTTATTACTCAATACTACGTTGAGAAAAAGTTGGATATAGCTTAATGCTTCAAAGTATTATACAGTTTAAGATTTTGTTGAATATTCAAATTAACTTGTCAGATAATATAATATGTAATCGCATAAAATACATAATTATTTCTTGAAAACGGAACATTTTTACCTTTTTTTACGCTTTGTATTGACAATCAACAAAAAAATATATATAATATATATAGTGGAGGATTGAAACTATGAATGAAACTACTATCCGAATTAGCAGCATAACTATTAATAACATAAAAAATGTTGCTAATGGCTCGATTCTTTTAAACGAAACCAATGAAGATTCTTTTGGCGCAAGTATTGTAGGAATTTATGGGCAAAATGGTTCTGGCAAAACGGCTTTAATATGGGCACTTGAACTTATTAAGGACGCTATTTCAGGTGCCCATCTACCCAATGATGCTTTTTTTTATATTAAACAACAATCAGAAACCGCAACGGTTAAAGCAGAATTAAAACTTGTTATAAATGAACGTGAATATGATGTTTTCTATACTATTTCTATTGGTAAGAAAGATAATAATTCCGTTCAAATTCTCTCTGAATTTGTTGAATTTTCCGCTAAAGCGTATAATGATTTAGCTAGAATTAATAAAACTAGAATTTTAGGAATTGAATACCCTGTTAATTCAAACAAATTTGACGAATGTTTTTATATTCCTGAAACTCGAATTGCTGAAATGACAAGTATTGATAAGCAGATACGTCAAAAACTATTAGTATTACAGGCTTTGGCAAAGGAAAAGACAACATCATTTATTTTTAATAACAAGATGATGGATTTATTGAAATCTGATTTTACAAATCAGATATACTTTAAAATACTAGATACATTAAGATTTTATGGAAGAATGAATTTGTTTGTACTCAATAAGAATTGCGAATCTTCTTTTAATATGAATCTTTTGCCTTTAAGTATACGTTTGAGCACAGACGATTCTATTACAAAATCTGATGGGGTTCCAGTAGGATTAGGACAAAATAAAACTGATCTAGTTACTTTTGAAACTATTAAAAGCGTTATTTCACAAATCGATATTCTTATTGGGAATATCATTCCTGGGCTAAATGTTGAAATTGTTCAAAAAGCTACTCAGCTTAACAAAAATGCAGAAGAAGAAATTGTTTTTGAACTTGTATCAAATCGTAATGGTGTCATTACTCCTTTAAAATATGAATCTGAAGGAATAAAGAAAATCTTGTGCATATTAAGCTCATTGATTGCAATGTATAATAATGAATCTATTTTTGTTGCTATTGACGAGATGGATGCAGGAATATTTGAATATTTGCTTGGTGAAATTTTGGAAACAATCAACGAAACTGGTAAAGGACAATTGTTGTTTACGTCACATAATATGAGACCATTAGAAGTGTTGGAAAGTACAAATATTTATTTTACCACAACCAATCCAGAAAACAAATATATTAGATTTACAGGAATTAAAGCGAACAACAACTTAAGAAATACTCTTTTACGTACAATTGATTTAGGTGGTCAAAAAGAGTCAATATATGAGAGTACAAGCGCATATCAAATTGGAAAAGCATTTAGGAAAGCTGGGGCACTAGTAAATGACTGAAAGTAAAATTATATTGTTCATTGTTGAGGGAAAAAGTGATAAAGCAGCTTTAGCCCCTGCATTAGAAAAGATTATAACAAATTCTACGGTCAAGTTTAAGGTTATGTGTGCGGATATAACAAGTGACTTTGATTCGACAGTTCAGAATATCGAACGCAGGATCAAAACACTTGGTGTGAAACGTTTTTTGCAAGAAAACAGCCAATTTTCTGCAAAGAATATTTGTGGAATAGTTCATGTTGTTGACTTAGATGGAGCTTTTATTCCGTCTGATTCAGTCATAGAAGGTGATACAATTGAGACACAATATCTTGATGACTCGATTATTTGTAAAGACAAATCATTATTTCTTAAAAGTAAAAAAAATAAGAAAGAGAATCTTATATATTTGTCAAAACTTTCAGAAATATCAATACCTACAGGAATAGTTGTGCCTTATTCAATTTTTTATATGTCTTGCAATTTGGATCATGTTCTTCATAATAAAAGAAACTCAACTAAAGCAGAAAAAAAAGCCAATAGTATCATCTTCGCAGATAATTATGACGAAGCAAAAACTTTTGAAGAATTTTTTAACGGAGATGATATAAAGATTAAAGGTACATATAAAGAAACGTGGGATTATGCTCAAATAGAGTTAAATTCATTGAAAAGAGGTTCTAATTTCTGGATATGTATTGAAGAAAATAAAAACATATAACTTTTCAGTATACACTATTGCAAAAACAGGACAGCGAATGCCATCCTGTTTTTTTATTTCCCCATTGGGGAATTATTTTAACACAAGGTTTTTCTGCTCGTTTATTTCAGCAGAACGTTCATTTGCTTTGGTTATTACTTCATCTGCCCATTCGGCAATATCATTGACTTTTTCAATAAATAACTGTTCTTCTTGGTTTTTGGTTTCTTCAAGATCATTAGCAATACAATATTCTATGTATGCTTGCTCCAGAAGCTTGAAATTACAGGAGTTTTTTACAAGTTGTTCATTAATTCTATGAGTAATTCTGAAATATGTTTTTTCAGCTTGTTTATAAATTTTGTCCCGTTCTCTTCTGCAAAATGCTAATTCTTTGGAAATATGTACTTTGCTGTATTCATTAGTTACAGCTTTTATATCAAGTTTATTCAAGCAGGAGGTCGGAACGGGAAGCATATATGCAAAACGGAGTGAACCTAATACATTTGATTTGTTCTTTTTATCACGAGTTAAAATAACATCTTCTTGCTTTTTATTATATGATGAAACAGGAACAAAATAATTCATATCGTTTATATTCATTACTGCTCCAAAAACAAATTTATCAGAAGTTTTATACTGAAGATTTGGTACACAAGTATGTCCTATTTGCTCACGCTCATATTTTTTTAAGAAATCTATGTAATCATTTTTTATGTAATAAAAGCAAATATCCATACATTCTACTATATAAACCAATGGGGAGTAGCATTGTTTTGCTCTCCCCACAGTTTAATGATTGTTTTTGATCTACCCTTAATGGCGGTGAGCGCCAATTATCAAACTCTGCCCTTAATGGCGGTGAGCGCCAATAGAACGTACAACCATACAAAACATTCAGAGCGATACTGCTCCCTATTTAGTATTATACATTAATGATACAAATATGTCAAGTGTTTTTATTTTCCCCATTGGGGAATTATTTTAACACAAGTTTTTCCTGCTCATTTATTTCAGCTATACGTTCATTTGCTGTCTTTATTACTTCATCTGCCCATTCAGCAATATCATTGATCTTTTCAATAAATAACTGTTCTTCGGAATTTTTGGCTTCTTCAAGATCATTTGCAATGCAATATTCTATGTACGCTTGTTCCAGAAGTTTGAAGTCGCAGGAGTTTTTTTTCAATCCGGGGGAAAAATATTTTGTAACATCTGAATATGTTTTTTCTGCAATTCTGAAAATTTTATCTCTATTTTTTCTGCAAGCTGCCAATTCATTTAGAACCAAACTCTGACGTTTGGGTTCTATCATTGTTTTAATATCTAATTTTAACAAACATTGATTGGGAATAGGAATCATATATTTGAATCTTAATGATCCTTTTATATTATTATATTTTTCTTTTGTTTCAATCAGCATAGAATATTGGTCTTTTTTTATTTTAGATGATACCGGAACGAAATAATTAATATTGTTTATATTAAGCACTGCGCCATAAACGAATTTATTTCTGTTTGCGTAAGTGACATTTGGAACACAAGTATAACCTCTATGTTCAATTTCATATTTTTTTAGGTAGTCAATATATTTTTCGTTTACAAAGTAGAATCGAATATCCATTTTATTCTCCAAAACAAAATGGGGATAGAATATCTACCCCCATTACTATTGCTTTTTAATTCCGCTTTTTTGATGAGAGCAGCGGAACGCTCACAGACATAATCCGCTTTTTTGATGAGAGCAGCGGAACGCTCACAGACATAATCCGCTTTTTTGA
>JBJEQS010000340.1:0-1309 GCA_051881875.1 Oscillospiraceae bacterium | reverse complement strand
TGAGAGCAGCGGAACGCTCACAGGATGAGCAATAGAACATCGTTCACCTATAGTATATCCGATATTTAAGTATTTGTCAATAGAAAAATCAGAAATAAAAAGAAATTTCCGAAACAGCAACCGCTGCCCTGCTTTTCCCCATTGGGGAATCATCTTGCAAAATCATAGATGTTTTCTTTTTCAGATTCTTTGCTGTTGTCAGCGTTAAATACAGTTCGCTCATATCCATAAGATTTAATGTTCTCAAACATTGTATCAAGAGCCATTTCTTCAACGTCATTTTTCATATCTTTCTGATTTCCGTCCGAAAAGTCTTCATAAATGCCCATACCGCTGAGTTGATATGACGTTACTTCTGCTCGGTGGTTTTGAGTATCAAATGTAAATTCCATTGCCGGATCATACATCAGATCACCGTTTTGGGTGTAGATATGTGCGATGAATACAGTATCACCGTTTTTTTTAACGATAAGCGGTTCTATTTCGCTGTTCATACCCTTTTCGTACTTGCAGTTAAGACTATCATAGCTTTCCAGTTCGGGACAGATCTCCACTAATGCGGCATAAAGTTCCGTGCTGTGGTCTGCCTGAATATCCGAATTTGTAAGCAGGTTATTGACCTGTGCAAGTCGTTTTTCTTTTTCAGACAGTTCCGATTCCTGTGGGAAAACAGCTTCGGCGGCTTCCTGCGCATCTTTGATATCTGCAACAAGTGACTGTAAACGGTCTTCCTGCCTCTGAAGTTCAAGTTCAATACCGTTTATAATGTTATCAAGACGAACGATATTTCCGCTTGCTTTCACGCTATTATCCATATTGATGTCACCGTAATGGTCGCAAGCACCTTTAAGATTAACCTTGACAGCAGACATTTCAAAGTGTGTATCAATAAAGGCTTTCATTTCAAAGCCACGATATGAACCTATGGTACACTCTTTATTCTCCATTATTCCGCTGTTATTTATGACTGCCTGACGAATGGCATTTCCTGCGTCTTCTTTATTATGATACTCCTTTCCGTTTACTGTTATAGGGTAGTATTTCTTTCCCTCCTCATTTGTGAGAGGTTTTACTGACTGCACCCTTTCAATATCGGCTTTGAGCCTTTCAATGTAATGCTCGGTAATGCTCTTTTTTTCAGGCAGCGTTTTATATGCTTTGTCCTGCAGAGAGTATTTTTGAGAAAGAAAGGCTGATTTTATTACGTTCAGCTTTGTTATTTCCGTTTCAAGGTCAATTTTCTCCTTGATAAGAGGATTGCCCGACACAACAAGAGAGCTTAAATTTTCTCAAAAATAATAGTGTATGA
>JBJEQS010000339.1:0-6723 GCA_051881875.1 Oscillospiraceae bacterium | reverse complement strand
CTCTGCCTTTGGAAACCGCAAGCTTTTGAAAAAGCTTGACCAAAACTTTTGTTTTGGGTTATCGAACTCACGTTAAATTAAATAAACAGGAAGTGAAATATGAAAATACTTACAATTGCCGATGAGGAATCAAAGGCTTACTGGGATTTTTACAGACCGGGAATATTTGACGATATAGACCTTATAATATCATGCGGCGACCTTTCTCCTCTGTATCTGTCGTTCATAGCAACCTTTGCCCATGCTCCTGTATTGTATGTGAACGGCAACCATGATGGCAAGGCGGATTCTCCGAAGCCGGAGGGGTGTTTCTGCATTGAGGATACCATATATAACTATCATGGCATAAGAATACTCGGACTCGGCGGTTCAATGAGATACAAGGACGGGCCTAATCAGTATACTCAGAAAGAAATGGACAGACGGGTAAGAAAATTAAAGTTAAAGCTGATGCTTAACAAGGGATTTGATATACTGGTAACTCATTCGCCGGCATATCAGATAAATGATGATACTGATTTGCCGCATACGGGTTTTCAGGCATTCAATATGCTGCTTGACAAATACAGCCCGAAATATTTTCTTCATGGTCATGTGCATCTTAATTATGGGAGCAAATTCAAGAGAATTTCTACATATAAGGATACTACCATAATAAATGCATATACAAAACATATATTTGAATATTAAATTAACTGTTGACAAAATCCGTTTTTCAGTGTTAAAATAAAACATATGTGCATACTCTTTTGCGGTATGCTTATTATAACTTCCAAGGAGGTCTTTTTATGTCCACAGCATTCAAAAAATCGGATATTCTTATTCCGAAAAAAAATATTGATATGACCACATGGTCTGTAATAGCCTGTGACCAGTATACCAGTGAGCCTGATTACTGGAATAACGTTTATGAAAAAGTCGGAAATGATAAAAGTACGCTTAATATGATTCTTCCGGAGATATATCTGGAAAATGATGATGTTGATGAAAGAATTGTCAATATTCATAATTCGATGAATGACTATCTGAATTCAGATACTTTCGATTTATATAAAAATTCCATGATTTATGTTGAAAGAATTCAGAGCAATGGTATTCTCAGAGCAGGAATAGTCGGCATGATTGACCTTGAGGAATATGATTACAGTAAGGGAAGTACATCACAGGTTCGTGCCACTGAAGCCACTGTAATAGAGAGAATTCCTCCGAGAGTAAAGGTTCGCAGAAATGCTCCTCTTGAACTTCCGCATATAATGATACTTATTGATGATGAAGCAGAATCAGTTATTGAACCTCTTGGCAAAATCAAGGATAAGCTTGAAAAGGTATATGATTTTGAACTTATGCAGAACGGCGGAAGCATAAGCGGCTATTTGCTCAGTGATGAATACTGCGATAAAATTGAAAAGGCTCTTGACAAACTTGCAGATAAGGAGGCTTTCAATAAGAAATATTCGCTTGAAAATGCTCCTGTACTGCTGTATGCTATGGGTGACGGAAACCATTCACTTGCGACAGCGAAAGAATACTATGAACAGCTGAAAAAAGCCAATCCTGATAAGGATATGTCAAATCACCCTGCAAGATATGCACTTGCTGAAATAGTTAATCTCCATAGTCCTGCACTTGATTTTGAGGCTATACACAGAATAGTTTCCGATGTTGATACCGATAAGCTTATCAGTGCTATGACTGAAAAATTACAGCTTTCAGACAGCTCTGACGGACAGTCATTTGAATATGTTGCCGGCAACGTATCAAAAACAGTTAAAATCGGCAATCCGTCATCAAATCTCACTGTTGGAAGCTTACAGATGTTTCTTGATGAATATATCAGGGAAAACGGCGGAAAGATAGATTATATTCACGGAAAAGATGTTACATACAGTCTTGCAGCAAATGAAAACAGTATCGGCTTTATACTTCCTGATATGGATAAATCAGAGCTTTTCCCGACAGTAATAAAAGATGGTGCATTGCCGAGAAAGACATTTTCAATGGGACATGCAGAGGATAAGCGTTTCTATATCGAGTGCAGAAAGATAAAATAGCGGCGAAGCGGTCGGGCAGGTAAAAAAGATTTTATAAAGCAAAGTCTGAAATCAAAAGTTTTTGCCCAGCTTTTTTCAAAAAGCTGGAAAGTTTGAGCAAACGCAGTTTGCTGAACTGAAATTATGGATTTACAAGTAAATAAAGACTGGCGAATATAGTTCGCCATTACAAAATAAATCTATCGAACTCATGTTAAATTAATTGTCCGAATTATGAAAGGAGATATTTTCGGGTGGCTAAAAAGAAAAATATTAATACCCCTGTTAAAAAAATACCTGACGCATATATTGAGGGTGCAGGTATTGTTGTAAATGAAAAAATTACCGAAACTCTTGAAAAAAATTATATGCCTTATGCAATGAGCGTTATAATTTCAAGAGCATTGCCTGAGATAGACGGCTTTAAACCCTCGCACAGAAAATTACTCTATACCATGTATAAAATGGGACTTCTCACAGGTGCAAAAACCAAATCAGCCAATGTTGTAGGTCAGACCATGCGTCTTAATCCGCATGGTGACGGTGCTATATACGAAACAATGGTAAGACTTTCAAGAGGAAATGAAACTCTGCTCCACCCTTATGTTGATTCAAAGGGTAATTTCGGCAAGGCGTATTCAAGAGATATGGCTTATGCCGCATCAAGATACACAGAAGTAAAGCTTGACCCTATATGCAATGAGCTTTTCAAGGATATTGACAAGGATACTGTTGATTTTATTCCGAATTATGACAATACAATGACTGAGCCGTCACTTCTTCCTGCATCATTCCCGACAGTTCTTGTAAATGCCAATGTCGGAATTGCTGTATCAATGGCGAGCAGTGTATGTCCTTTTAATCTTGCAGAAGTATGTGAAACCTGCATTGAGGTTATAAAAAATCCGGATTTTGATGTTATATCAACACTCAAAGGCCCTGATTTCCCAGGCGGCGGATATATGCTCTATGATGAAGCCGAACTCCGCAGAATATATAAAACAGGTCGTGGAAGCATAAAGATACGTTCAAAGTATAACTATGACAAATCTGCTAACTGTATTGAAATTACTGAAATTCCATACAGTACGACTGTTGAAGCGATTATGGACAAGATAATTGAACTTATCAAGCAGAGTAAAATCAGTGAAATTTCATATATACGAGATGAAACAGACTTAAACGGTCTTAAACTCGCTATCGATTTAAAGCGTGGTGTTGACCCTGACAAGCTTATGCAGAAGCTTTATAAATTAACTCCATTGCAGGATAATTATTCATGCAACTTCAATATTCTTATCAATGGTATGCCGAGAGTTATGGGCATTAATGATATTCTTAATGAATGGATTTCATTCCGAGAAAGCTGTGTTAAAAGACGTGTTCAGTTTGAACTTGCCAAAAAATCAGAAAAGCTTCATCTTCTGAAAGGTCTTGAAAAAATACTTATGGATATTGACAAAGCCATAAAGATTATCAGAGAAACAGAGGAGGAGGCAGAAGTTGTTCCAAACCTTATGACAGGCTTCGGAATTGATGAAATTCAGGCTGAATATGTTGCAGAAATAAAACTTCGCCATATCAACAAGGAGTATATTCTAAAAAGAACTGCTGAAATATCCGAGCTTGAAAAGGATATTGCTGAAATGAATGATATACTCGGTGATGATAAGAAAATCAGAAAAATCATTATAAGTGAGCTTAAAGAGGTTTCAAAGAAATACGGCAAGGAGAGAAAAACCATAATACTTTCCGATTTTGAAGAAAGCGATGATGCGGTTGAAATAGATATTCCGGATTATCCTGTAAATCTTTTCCTCACTCAGAGCGGATATTTCAAGAAAATCACTCCGCAGTCACTCCGTATGAGCAGTGAACACAAATTAAAGGAAAATGACCTTATAACCACTCACATTGAAGCATCAAACCGTACAGATATACTTTTCTTCACAGATGCCTGTCAGGTATATAAAACAAGAGCCTGTGCATTTGAAAATACAAAGGCAAGCGTGATGGGTGACTTTATCCCTGCAAAGCTCGGATTTGATGAAAATGAATCGGTTATCTCAATGATTACAACCATGGATTATGAAGGGTATCTTCTTTTCATATTCAAAAACGGAAAAACAGCCAAAGTTCCTCTGAAATCATATGCCACAAAGACAAACCGAAAGAAGCTTGCAAATGCATACTGTTCAAAGCAGGAACTTCTCACAATGTTCTTTATAAAAGGTGATGAGGATATACTTCTGCGTACAAGCAATAACAGAGCAGTATTGTTCAATGCTTCAATGGTTTCTGAAAAGTCAACAAGGGATACGCTTGGTGTTCAGACTGTCACGCTCAAGGCAAAGGCAATGGTTACAGATGCATATATTGCTGACGAGCAGATGCTTGAGGAAACTCAGAAATTCAAAGTTAATTCCATACCTGCTGTGGGAGGACTTGCAAAAAATCTTACAGACTATAATCAGCTTACTCTTTAATTACAGCAGAATTATAAATATATTACGCTGTTGAAACGTAATGTCGAACTTGGTTACATCAGCATTATAAAAAATTATTTTGTCGAACTGACATTAATCATTTTCTGTTATAACAGCATTTATTATAAAAAATTTAACATATGTTAATTCAATTATTATATTATGATGAATTAACGTTAATTTTTTAACATTAGTTGTATTGCTTGTATTATAATGATATAATTATAATGTAAAATCGAAGTAAAATTTAATATTATGTTAGGAGAATTATATGGAAACGATGGATTATGTCAACATTATCATTTCATTGTTCGGCGGTGTTGCTCTTTTCCTTTATGGCATGAGTATTCTCGGAAACGGTCTTGAAAAGCTTTCAAGCGGCCATATGGAAAAAATTCTCGAAAAGCTTACAAACAATATATTAAAGAGTGTTGCACTTGGTGCTGTTGTAACAGCTCTCATACAGAGTTCGGGTGCTACCACCGTTATTGTTGTAGGTCTTGTAAATGCAGGTGTTTTAAAGCTTTCATCAGCAGTAGGCGTTATTATGGGTGCAAATATCGGTACAACCGTCACAGGTCAGATTCTCCGTCTTGGCGACCTTGACAGCAATGCAGGAGTGAACAATGCATTGTCAATGCTCTCAACAAAGACACTTGCACCAACACTTGCAATAATAGGCATACTATTTTATATGATATGCAAAAAGGATTCTTTTAAAACTGTTGGTGAAATATTAATCGCTTTGGGACTTATATTTACAGGTATGATTTCACTTACAGAAGCTGTAAGTCCTCTTGCTGAGCTTGAGGCATTCAAACAGATTTTTGCCTCACTTTCAAATCCTATACTCGGTGTGCTTGCAGGTGCAATCGTTACCGTACTTGTTCAGAGTTCATCAGCTTCAGTCGGTATCCTTCAGGCAATATCCACAACAGGCGTACTTAAATTCTCCGCCGCATTCCCGATAATTATGGGACAGAATATCGGTACCTGTTCAACCTCCATCGTTTCAAGTATCGGTGCAAGCAAGAATGCCAAACGTGCAGCCATGGTGCATCTTTACTTCAATGTTATCGGTACACTTCTTTTCCTGACAGTTGTATATGTTCTGCAATATACAGTCGGACTCAGCTTCTGGAACGATTCAATGGATATGGGAAGCATAGCGAATTTCCATACTGTTTTCAATGTTGTCGTTACAGTATTCTTTATTCCGTTTCATACGGTTCTTGAAAAGCTTGCCGAATTCACTATCAGAAACACTGCTTCAAGCGAGGAAGATGAATTCGCAGAGGGTTCAGAGGAAATCGCTCTTGATGACAGATTTCTCAAATCACCATCAATCGCTATACAGCAGGCAGTCAATCTTACAGTCCATATGGGCAAGCTTGCACAGCATAACTTCCGCAGCTGCCGGCAGCTTTTCCATGAATATGATACAAAGGCTATCGAACGAATAAAGGAATGTGAGGAAGTTATCGACAAGATAGAAGATAAGCTGAATTCATATCTTGTTGCAATAACAAAATGTCAGATAAGTGAAGCGGAAAATCAGAGCGTTACATCATTGCTTCACCTTACATCTGAATTTGAAAGAATAGGCGATTATTCAATAAATCTTATGGAAAGTGCTATGAACCTTGAAAGCAAGCAGATTAAATTCTCATCAGAGGCTCTTGAGGAATTTGATACCATAACAAATGCTATTGATGAAATAGTTGATATGGCTGTTAATGCTGTTGCATACAACAATGTTGATACAGCAAGAAATATTGAACCGCTTGAAGAAACTATTGATGATATTGATTCCAAGCTGAAAGCACGTCATATAGAAAGACTTAAAACAGGTCAGTGTGTTATTGACGGCGGAGTTATTTTCCTTGACGCTCTTACAGACCTTGAAAGAATTGCCGACCATTGTTCCAATATTGGTGTATATGTTATAAACAAGGGCGTTCCAATGAAGGAAAACGTCAAAAGACATGAGTATATACAGGAAATTCATAAAGGCGAATCTGCTGAATATCGTGATGCAATAGACAATTATCAGAAAAAATATCAGATTTGATTATATAAACAGTAATTTTATAATACAGGAGTGAATTTATATATTTGCTTCTGTATATTTTTTTATAGTAATATCATGTTTTTTAACGTGAGTTCGATGAAAAATTTTAAGAAAAAATAACCGAAAAACAAAAGTT
>JBJEQS010000338.1:0-6754 GCA_051881875.1 Oscillospiraceae bacterium | reverse complement strand
TATGCGGTAAAATCATCAGAAATCTTTCACAGATTATTGATTTTAACATAAAATGTTATCAGGGATTTAACAGTTCAAGCCTGATTTTATGATGAAAGGTTCTGATATTTTATGTTTGCATCTGTAATTTCACTTGTACTTATATCAGCCGCATTTTTCATTATAAGTGCGATTATCTTTCAGCCGTCATGCAGTACACCGAACAATGCATATCTTTTTGTACCGGTAAGAAAGGCAAATATAAATTCAATCGAAAATGATGTACGTGCGGTTATGAGTGATGTGAACAGGAATTATAAGCGGACTGTAAAAAGAGTTTATCTTGTTAATATTGATGAGGATATGGGAGTAATGGAGATATGCGGTATGCTTTGCAGGGATTATGATATTCTTGGGATATGCGGAGTATCGGATATTCCGAAAATAATGGAATAATATTTTTTATTCGGGTGGGCGGCATATTGCCGCCCATAAAATTATATTTATAAAATTCTTATTGCTTTTTATCATAAAAAAAGTTATAATAAATATTGCAGATAAAAGGAGATGAGAAATTTGGAAGAAGGACTTGCTGAAATAACCGGTGTTGTTACCGATATACTTTTTAAAAATGAAAACAACGGATATGTTGTATTTGATTTTGAATGTGAAAATGAACTTGTAACCGTTGTAGGAGAACTGGGAGATATTGATGTAAATGAAAAGCTGAAACTCTGGGGGAATTATCAGAATCATCATAAATTCGGCAATCAGTTCAGAGCAGAATATGTCGAATTTATAATGCCGTCTGTATCCTCCGAAATATTATCGTATCTTTCAAGCGGAGTAATCAAGGGCATAAACAAATCACTTGCAAAGAAAATTGTAAATGAATTCGGTGAAATGACTCTCGATGTAATCGAAAATACTCCGCAGCAATTGACTCAGGTAAAAGGTATAAGTGTAAAGACTGCTGATGATATATCAAGGGAATTCAGTAAAGTCATAAGTCTGAAGCGGCTTACGGGTGAACTCGGTGAAATGGGAATAAAGCCGTTTTATACCATTCGTATATTTAAAAAATGGCAGTTTGAAAGTCTTGCGGTATTAAAGGATAATCCGTACAGAATATGTGACGCTGATATAGGCATAGGCTTTATAAAGGCTGAAAAAATTGCCGCAAATATCGGTATAAAATCGGATTCGCCAAAGAGAATATGTGCCGGAATAAAGTATGTACTTACAGTTAATGCGGAAAGCGGTCATACCTGTCTGCCGATTGAACAGCTTGAAAAATTATCATGCAGCTATCTTCAGATAACACAAAAGAGTTTTTATGAGGCGTATAATCTTGAGGTTGATGATGAAAATATAATTGAGTATGAGAAGAATAACAGAACATTTGTATATCTGAGCGATTTGTATTTTGCAGAAAGATTTATTGCAGACAGGCTTTCCGCCCTTAAATCCATAAGTACAAGAGAGCAGAAAAATTATGATACGCTTATTGATATTGAGGAGGAAGAAAGCGGAATACAGTACCATGAAATTCAGCGTAAGGCGATTTCACAGGCTCTTTCAACAGGCATAATGATACTTACAGGAGGCCCCGGTACAGGCAAGACTACCACTCTCAATGCGATAATCTCGATATATGAGAAAAAGGGCGATAAGGTAATGATTACTGCTCCGACCGGACGTGCCGCAAAGCGTATCTCCGAACTGACAGGGCATGACGCAAGAACGATACACCGTATGCTTGAGGTCGGATTTGACAATGACGGCAATATGCGTTTTCTGCATAATGAGAGAAATCTGCTTGACTGCAATGTAATGGTCATTGATGAAATGTCAATGATAGACAGTCAGCTTTTTGAAAGTCTGCTGAGGGCTTTGCGTGTGACCTGCCGCATAATCATGGTAGGGGACAGCGACCAGCTTCCGTCTGTCGGTGCAGGAAATGTTTTAAAGGATATGATTGAAAGCAATCGTCTGCCGGTTGTAAAATTGCAGGAGATTTTCAGACAGTCCGAAAAAAGCTGTATCATTACAAATGCACATAAAATCATAAAGGGACAGTATCCCGACCTTACGCAGAAACAGAATGATTTTTTCTTCTTTCAGCGTATGGATACTCAATCCGCTTCAGAACTCGTTATAAGCCTTTACAGTCAGCGGCTTCCAAAGGCATATGATTATTCAATATTTGATGATATACAGATACTTGCACCATCAAGAAAAGGTTCGCTTGGAACAGTTGAACTGAATAAGAAAATTCAGGAGGCTGTAAATCCTGACGGCTTCGGTGCAAAGCAGCTGCGTTCTCTTTTATATACCTTTCGTGAGGGCGATAAGGTTATGCAGATTAAGAACAATTATGACATACCATGGAAAAGGGAAAATGATGACGGCGAGGAGGAAAGCGGTGCAGGAATATACAACGGCGATATTGGCAGGATAATAAGCATAAATACAAAGCGGCGTGAGCTGACAATTGCATTTGATGATAAAACCGCTGTATATCTTGCAGACCAGCTTGAACAGCTTGAACTTGCATATGCAATTACAATACATAAGAGTCAGGGAAGTGAATTCAAGGCGGTTATAATCCCTGTGCTTGACGGATTTGACAAGCTTTATTACAGAAATCTGCTTTATACGGGAGTTACAAGAGCAAGAAAGCTTCTCATAATGGTAGGTTCGCAGAAGCAGATATACAAAATGGTTGACAATGACAGGCGTACTCTGAGATATACCTGTTTAAAGGATATGATTGAAAATGAGATTGATTTCTGAGAGGAAAGTCAGGATAATACTTGACCTATTCTATCCTAACAGATGTCCATGCTGTTTCGGATTTATAAGATGGAATGAGCTTGTATGTGATGAATGTATCAGTGAACTTGAATGTATGGAGGATGAGGGATTTTGCAGGATATGCGGAAGAAATCCATGCATATGCCATGCTGAAGACGGGCTGTTCTATGATGAAGCATATATTTTTAAACCGTATCTGGATAAGTCGAGAAGCGGAATTCTTTCAATGAAAAACGGAAATAATAAGAATTACGGTGAATATTCAGGAGAAAGACTTGCTGAAATGCTTGCTGATGTAAATGCAGATGTGATAATTCCCGTACCTATGTCAAAAAGAAAACGGCGTTCAAGGGGATATAATCAGGCTGAAATCATTGCATTGAAAATATCCGCAAAGAAGAATATTCCTCTTGTAAACGATGTATTAAGCATGAGATATTCAAAGGCGGAACAGCATACAAGGTCGGAACGTGAAAGAAAATTTATCAGGGATTATCTTGATATATCCGAAACAAAACTTTCAGGCATGACGGTTATATTGTGTGATGATATAATCACTACGGGAAGCACATTCAATGCCTGTGCGGAATTGCTGAAGAAAAACGGTGCAGAAAAGGTTATAATTGCCGCAGCCGCAGGGACGGTTTATAAAGTATAGCGGCAAGTCGCCACCAGCTTTTTGAAAAAAGCTGGGCAAAAACTTTTAGTTTCGTTGCTTTATTTACTTATAACTTGTTTCTTATGGCTCGACCGCATAGTTAAAACAAAATTTATTATTTTGTTTTACCGCAAACAATGCGGAATTGACCAATGCGGTCGAGCCAATAAATCAGATGAACTCTGAAACTAAGCCGCTGAAAGCGGCTTGCTACGAACCGGAGGCGGCAACCTGCCGCAAGTTTTTTGGCAAGCTTTTTCCAAAAAAAGCTTGAGCGAACGCAGTTCGCTGAACCGAAACAATAAAATTCCCAGTAAACCATAACGGGCGACCAATGGTCGCCCCTACAGAAATAATTCATCGAACTCACGTAATTTAACTATTGGAGGTGATTTTTTTATGCTGGATATAGGTATTGACCTTGGTACTGCAAATATAGTTATGACAACAAAAAGAAAAGGGGTTGTTCTTAATGAATCAACCGTTGTTGCATATAATAAAAAAAGACGCTGTGTTATGGCGATAGGCAATGATGCGGATTTGATGGAAGGACGTTCGCCCGATTATATAAACCTTATAAGACCTGTTGCAGACGGTGTTATTTCCGATGATATAATGACAAGAGTAATAGTCAGGGAATTTATACTGAAATTAAGCGGAAAACAATTGCTGCGTCCGAGAGTTATAATATGTATACCGTCCTCAATAACAGATGTCGAAAGCAAGGCTGTTATTGAAGCGGCTCTTGGTGCAGGTGCAAGAAAGGTTTTTCTGATACAGGAGCCTATTGCCGCCATGCTTGGAGCAGGGGAGGATATATCAAAGCCGGAGGGACGTCTTGTGGTGGATATTGGCGGCGGCACAACCGATATAGCTGTAATCTCCCTTAACGGCATAGTAAATTCCAATTCGGTAAAGGTTGCAGGAAATACTTTTGATGCCTCAATTATGAGGTACATATTCAACCGTTATAAAGTGCAGATTGGCGAAAAAACTGCGGAAAATATCAAAATGAGCCTTTCAAATGTATATAATCCGAATGGAAAAAGAACTATGCTTATAGGCGGAAAGAATATTGTTAATGGTCTGCCTGAACAGCTCAGAATAAGTGAACTTGATGTATATTATGCCATAAAAGATGATGTTGATGACATAATAAATGCAATAGTTCCTGTGCTGGAAAAGACTCCTCCCGAACTTGCAGGAGATATAAGCCGCAAAGGTGCATTGCTTACGGGCGGAGGTGCATTGCTCGGCGGACTGGATATGCTTATATATAAATCAACAGGCATTAAATGCAGAGTTGCAAAAGATGCCCTTACCTGTGCTGCAAAGGGAACGTCTGCGGCATTCAATATAATAGACAATCTGCTTGACGGATTTGAATACATTTCATTTGCTGAATATTACAGATAAACTATTGACAAATATCTGATTTTGTGGTATAATAATTATCGTTGAATTCTGGTGTGCTGTTTTAGCTCAGTCGGCAGAGCACTTCCTTGGTAAGGAAGAGGTCGGCGGTTCAAATCCGCTAAACAGCTCCAGGTTTCAAGCCGTTTTCCGACCTTTCGGAGAACGGCTTTTTTGTTACTGTTGTCACTACTGTCGCCACTTTGCAAAAAAATAATCCCTTGATATTAATCATTGATAATTGCACAAGGGACTATGTTTGTTCAATATTTAATTTGCTTTAATTATAAATTACTTCTTCCATTTCGTTGTAATAGAAATACTCCCTGACCTCGTTGATTACCTCTGACAGCATTGCTGAATGCGGGAGCATACTTTCAATTTCCTCAGAGGTGTATCCGTAGTCAAGGAGCATAAGAATATCATCTTCTGTAAATCCGTACATATTGCAAACCGATAAAAGTGCTTCATCAGCAGGAGTGCAATAATCATCTTCCGAGTACCATTCATAATTATAGAAGCTGTAACGTTTGCACAGTGCATCATAGTATGATGAAACATCAAATTCCGAACGTTCAAATTTTCCGTCAATGCTTATCTTTACGATTTCGCCCTCATTAACACCGATTACTGTATATTTGCAATTTGCAAGCTGGGTATTCTTTATGGCGTTGTCAAAAATTGATTTTGTTGATGTATATACAAAAAGTCCAAGCGTTTCAAAATATACAAGATACAAAGGATTATCACCTTTAACTATGTAAAGGTTATTATCTGTATCGAGATATGTCAGCACAAATGAGCCTGATATTTCCTCTGCTACGAATTTCAGAGAATCGAAATCCAGCCTGCCTTTGCTTTCGGCAAGCTGGACTGCAATATATGAATCAGTTTCAATTTCTGTATCAGGGAGATTATGTTCTTTTCTAAGCATTTTATCATTGTAGATAACCCCGTTATGTGCCATAGCAAATTCTGTATTTCCTGCTCTGCCTGGAAATGGGTGATTGTTGTAGTTGAATTTCTTATCGCCCTGAGTAGCGTATCTTGTATGACCAAGAACTGCTCTTGTACCAGAAGGGAAGAAGAAATTTATCTTGTGAGCAGGTTTTGCCTTTTTTGAGATTATCATTCTGCCGTTGTTTGAATAAGCAATACCTGCGGAATCTGTACCTCTTTCCTCCGCTGAATTTGCAAGTTTCTGAGTGAATTTTCTCATTGTTCTGTATGGGACATAGCCTTTTGTATCAATAAATCCGAATATAGCACACATATTACATATCCTCCTCGTTGTTTACTTCTTCATTGATATACAATCTTCTCTCTTTGAGATACTGAATAAGTTCAGGCTCTGTAATTCCTGAAACGAAATCTGACCATGAAATTTTTGCAAGCGATTCATCAGTGTTATATAAAGCACAATCACATATTCTGTTTACAAGCTGAATCGTTGCAATCAGAGTATTGTATTTGAGAGTACCTCTGAAAATTCTGAATTCGATTGTTTTTGAATTTGCAAGATTTACAGCAACGTACCTGTTGTATGAATATTTTGCCTTTTTGAGAATTTCCTGCGGTGTCTTTTCATAGCCATGACGAGCCGCCCATCTGTTAAGGCTGTACTCTGTTCTTCTTGAAAATTTAACCAGTTCATTCCAATGTGCCTCAACAAAGTACAGAATTCTTGATATTGTATTTTCTTGTGTTTCTTCATCATATCCAAGACTGTTCCTGCTGACGTGAATATGTAGACCGCAGGTACTTGTCTGGTGACTTCTGTATCCAAGATATACAGCCTTGTGCATAATGTCCTTCCATTGCATTTTATTGGAATGATAATCCAGTGTCATAGGGTGAGTTACAATTTCAAATCCATCATCAATACTG
>JBJEQS010000337.1:0-6776 GCA_051881875.1 Oscillospiraceae bacterium | reverse complement strand
GACTGGCGAATATAGTTCGCCATTACAAAATAAATCTATCGAACTCACGTTATAAATAAAAAATAATGATATTCAGTTATAGAAAATTTCTATAACTGAATATTGCTTTAGTATATTGGACATTTTTTGCCTTTTATGGTATTATTAAATCATACCAGTTTAATATGTTTAGGAGGATAAGCATGATAGAAATATTATGGCTCGGACGAGGCGGTCAGGGTGCTTTTACATCTGCAAAGCTGCTTGGTGCGGCATATACATCAAAAAACAGTAAAAATTATGCCCTTGCATTTCCATCATTCGGCCCTGAAAGACGAGGTGCTCCTGTAAGAGCATTTACAAAGCTTTCCGATAGTCCTGTGCTTGACAGAAGTGAAACCGAAAAGGCTGACTATATAGTTGTTCTTGATGAAACTCTTTACAGCGTCAGTCTGAATAATATGTTAAAAGAAAACGGAAAAATAATAATCAATTCAAAGAATATTTCCGGTGAAAATATAATTCCATTTGATGCAGACAGTATCGCAAAGGAACTGCATTTGCCTGTGGTAAATACTATTATGATGGGGGCATTATCAGGAATATCAGAAATAGTCAGTACTGATGATATTTTCACTGCAATAGAAAACTATATGCCCGAAAAATTGCATGACAAAAATAAAATGGCAGTGAAAAAGGCTTTTGAGGAGATTTTGATATGAAACCTTATTTAAGAGAAAAAACTAAGTTTGAATTTAATGATGTGCCGGAAAATACCGCATTTGAAGCAGGCTATCTTGTAACGGAAAACAGCGGCTGGAGAAGTATCCGTCCTGTAATTGACAGCGAAAAATGTATCGGCTGTATGCAGTGTTATTTATACTGCCCTGACGGAGTAATATCAATAGAAGATAAAAAAGCTGTCATAGATTATAAATTCTGCAAGGGCTGCGGCATTTGCTCAAAAATCTGCAAAATCGGTGCAATAAGAATGGAGGCGGAGAAATAATGGCAAAGAAATTTTTATCCGGCGATGAAGCTTTTGCAGAGGGAATACGTCTTGCAAGACCTGATGTAATATCCGCATATCCGATAACTCCTCAGACTATTGTTGTTGAAAGACTTTCCGAAATGGTTGAGGATAAAAGTCTTGACAGTGAATTTATCCATGTTGAATCGGAACATTCAGCACTTTCATGTGCAATGGGTGCATCTGCCGCAGGTGTAAGAGCATTTACAGCAACTTCATCACAAGGACTTCTTTACATGGCTGAATGTCTGTATTACGCTTCGGGAGGAAGATTTCCGATAGTTATGATGAATGCCAACCGTTCGACTGCTCTGCCGTGGAATATCTACGGTGACCAGCGTGACAGCCTTTCACAGCTTGACAGCGGCTGGATTCAGGCATATGCAGAAAATGCTCAGGAGGCTCTTGACCTTGCATTAATGAGCTATTATATTGCGGAAAACAAAAATGTATCAACTCCTTTTATGGTAAATCTTGACGGATTTATTCTTACACATACATATGAAGAAGTAGATATTCCGTCGCAGGAAGATGCAGACAGATTTCTGCCTGAATATGAAACGGATAATACGCTTGATTTGGATAATCCCAAAAACATGGCATTTTCAGCCGGCCCTGAACATAACTACATATTCAAATACAAAGAGCATATCGGCATGAAAAATGCAGTTCCGGTAATAAATGAAGCTGAAGAAAAATTTGCCGATATTTTCGGCAGAAAATACTCAGGTCTTATTGATACCTATAAAACAGATGACGCTGATTATATTATAATAACACTTGGAAGCATTGCAGGTCTTTGCCGTGAAACAGCTGACAAACTGCGTAAAGACGGCATAAAGGCAGGAGTTATCCGCATAAGATATATGCGTCCGTTTCCTGCAAAAGAAATAGCAGAGGCATTAAACAACAATGCAAAAGCCGTTGCAGTTCTTGAAAAGGATATTTCTTTCGGAAATGAGGGTACTGTATTTACAAATGTTAATTCCGCACTGTATTCCGAAGGTCTGAATATACCGTCATATAATTTTATAGGCGGTCTTGGAGGAAGAAATATATCTGCATCTGATATTGAAAATATATATAAGGAAATTCAGAATGGAACGGAAAAGGTTAATTTTATTGGAATTGAGGTGAATAAATAATGTCAGTTACAGCAAAAACTCTTTGCAAGGACGAATTTTTTTATGGTCATAAAGCCTGTGCAGGCTGCGGCGGAAGTCTTGCAGTAAGAAATGTTCTCAAGGTTCTTGGTAAAAATGCGGTTGCCGTTCTTCCGGCAGGCTGTATGTCGGCAGTAGGATTTAATTTTCCACAGCTTTGCTTTGCAAATAATGCGATTATCTCCACATTTGCCGGAACAGCATCTATGCTCACAGGAATTGAAGCTGGATTTCGCAGACGTGGAATAACTGATTTTACAGCAGTAGGCTTTGCAGGTGACGGCGGAACAGCTGATATTGGTATTCAGGCTCTTTCGGGTGCAATAGACAGAAATGACAATATTATATATATATGTTATGATAACGAAGCTTATATGAACACCGGTATTCAGAAAAGCGGACTTACACCATTTGGTGCAAAAACAACAACAACTCCTGCCGGAGAAAATATCAGAGGAAATATCCGTCCAAAGAAAAATATGTTTGAGATTGTTGCGGCTCATGACATTCCATATGCAGCAACCGCATCTGTTGGCTATATGACGGATTTTCTTAATAAAGTCGAAAAAGCCTCAAAAATAAAGGGAACAAAATATATTCATGTAATTGCACCATGTCCGACAGGCTGGGGAATTCCTGTAAGCGATACGGTAGAAGTTGCAAAAGAAATTGTTGACTGCGGACTCTGGTATCTTGCAGAATATGAAAAAGGCGTGTATAATATAACATATACCCCAAAGGAATTTACAAGCGTTTCTGATTACATCAGAAGACAAGGCAGATTCAAGCATCTTACAGATGAGGATATAAATATAATTACTGAGTCCCGTGACAGAAAATGGGATAAAATCAGAAAGGAATGGATATAATTATGCCGATTTTATCAGACAGAACAGCAGGCTTTACTGATTCCGTAATAAGAAGAATGACAAGAGTTTCAAATCAGTATGGTGCGGTAAATCTTTCTCAGGGCTTTCCTGATTTTGAACCTCCAAAGGAAATTCTTGACAGACTTGCAGAGGTTACAAAGGAAGATTTCCACCAGTATTCCATAACATGGGGAGCTGAAAATTTCCGTGAAGCTCTCGCAAAAAAATATGAACATTTTGCAGGCAGGGCAATAAATCCGAACAGCGAAATTGTTGTCACCTGCGGAAGTACAGAAGCCATGATGGCGGCAATGATGAGCGTAACCAATCCCGGCGATAAGGTCATAGTATTTTCACCATTTTATGAGAATTACGGTGCAGATACAATCCTTTCGGGAGCAGAACCGATATATGTTCCGCTTATTCCGCCTGAATTCAATTTTGATGCAAATGTTCTTGAAGATGCATTCAGACAGAATCCTAAGGCAATAATTCTCTGTAATCCGTCCAATCCATGCGGAAAAGTTTTCACCAAAGAAGAACTTGAAATAATTGCAGGTCTTGCTAAAAAATATGATACATTTGTCATTACAGATGAAGTTTATGAGCATATTATCTATGCCCCTCATGTTCATACATATATTGCAACTCTGCCTGATATGTGGGAGAGAACTATCCAGTGCAGTTCTCTTTCAAAGACATATTCAATAACAGGCTGGCGTCTTGGATATGTCATAGCCCCTCCGCATATAATTGATACTGTAAAAAAAGTACATGATTTTCTTACAGTCGGAGCAGCAGCACCATTGCAGGAAGCGGCTGTTACAGGTCTTAATTTCGGTGATGAATATTACAGACAGCTTCAGGATAAATATACTGAAAAACGTACCCTTTTCCTCAAGGGACTTGATGATATAAAAATTCCTCATACCATTCCTGATGGTGCTTATTATATATTGCTTGATATATCTGAATTCGGCTATGAAAGCGATATTGAATTCTGTGAAACTCTTGCAGAAAATGTTGGCGTTGGTGCTGTTCCGGGTTCAAGCTTTTTCAAGGAAAATGAAAACAGATACATAAGAATTCACTTTGCAAAGAAGAATGAAACATTAAATGAGGCATTGAACAGATTGGCGGATATAAGGAAGAAAATTAAAACAAGGAAGTGATTCTATGACATTACAGCAATTAAATTATGCAATTGTTATCAGTGACATAGGGTCAATGAATAAAGCGGCTGAGCAGTTATATATTGCTCAGCCGTCATTGACTGCGGCTATAAAGGAACTTGAAAAAGAAATAGGCATAACCATTTTCAACCGAGGTGCAAGAGGTATTTCTCTTACTGCTGACGGTGCTGAATTCATTTCCTATGCAAGACAGGTGTATCAGCAATATGAAAATTTACAGGAGAAATATACAGGCGGCAGACTCAAACGTAAATTCGGAGTATCAGCACAGCACTATTCATTTGCCGTTCAGGCTTTTGTGGATATGGTCAAGGAATTCAATACCAATGAGTATGAATTCGCTATCCGTGAAACAAAAACATCAAACGTTATAAATGATGTAAGCTCCCTTAAAAGCGAAATAGGAATAATATATCTTAGTAATTTTAACAGGAATATTATAACAAAGCTTATCGAATCAAATCATCTTAAATTTCATCCTCTCATTGACTGCGATATTTTTGCATATCTATGGAAGGGTCACCCTCTTGCAGATGAAAAATCTGTAAGCATTGAACAGCTTAAAGATTATCCATGTCTTACATTTGAACAGGGTGACAAAAGCTCATTTTATTTTGCAGAAGAAATAATAGATACATCGGAATTTTCAAGGATAATAAAAGCCTCGGACAGAAGCACTATGCTCAATCTTATGAAAGGTCTGAACGGATATACATTTTGTTCGGGAATAATCTGCGGTGAACTCAATGGTGATGAATATATCGCTGTGCCTATTGAAGATACCACCGATATAATGGAAATCGGATATATTACAAGAAAAAATACTATAATAAGTGAAATCGGAGAAACATATATTGAAAAGATAAAATCATTTTTAAAATAATACCATAAATTACTATATTTATCTCCATGTTATAGAAATATTCTATAGCTCGTCATTGTCTTTACATATTAGACAAATAGGAATAATAGTGTTATAATATATTACAGAAAAGCAGAGATGCTAAAAATTATATGGAGGTAATAGTAATGAGTAATACAGTAAAAAAGAACCCTAACGATAAATACTGGAACGAGGCTCTCGAAACAATGCCTCGTGAAGAACTTGAAAAGAAACAGCTTGAGGATTTAAAGGAAATAGTAAAATTCGCATACGATAATGCACCATATTACAAGCGTTCATTTGATGCCGCAGGCGTTAAGCCGGAGGATATAAAAACTCTTGCTGATATTCAGAAATTCCCGTTCATCAATAAAACTACACAGCGTGATACACAGGGTGTAGGTTCATTTTTGGGAGAACTTGCGGCAGTTCCGGAAGAAGATGTTGTATTCGTTTCAACTTCATCAGGTTCAACAGGAGTTCCTACAATGAGTCCTTTTACAAAACAGGATTTCGATGAGTTTCAGGATACGGAAAGCCGCTGGTTCTGGCAGATTGGAATGAGACCAAAGGACAGATATGTTCACGCTCTTAACTTTTCACTGTATGTAGGCGGTCCTGATGTAATCGGTGCTCAGAATCTTGGGGCATTATGTATCTGGGGCGGTACACTTCCAAGCGAAAGACTTTTATTTATCCTGAAAACATATCAGCCGACTATTATCTGGACAAGTCCTTCATATGCATGGCAGTTAGGTGAAAAAGCCAAGAAAGCCGGAATTGACCCCAAGAAAGACCTCTCTATAAAGAAAATCATTGTTGCAGGTGAATTGGGCGGTTCAATTGATTCGACAAGAAAGGCAATTGAAGACCTTTGGGGTGCAGAAGTTTATGATTTCTATGGTCTTTCTGATATTTTCGGTGCTTGTGCAGCAGCCTGTGAGGCTAAAGATGGTTTGCATATTGCCGAAAATCATATCCTTGTTGAAACTATTGATATTCATACAGGGGAAGTTCTCCCTGACGGAGAAGTCGGTGAGCTTGTATTCACAACGCTCCGCAAACACGCAAGACCACTCATACGCTTTAAGACAGGCGATATAGGACGCATTGACAAAACACCTTGCTCATGCGGAAGAACTCATGGAAGAATTCATATTCTTGGCAGAAAAGATGATATGTTTATTGTTTCAGCTGTTAATGTATTCCCAAGCGATATTGAAGCGGTTATTCGTGAACTTGACGGAGTTACCGGCGAATATCTTATAAGGGTATTTGAAAATGATTTCACCTGCAAATATTCCGTTGAAATTGAAAAGAACGCTGACAACAATGATACTGATGAAGTGGTAGCAGAAAAGGTATCAAATGCACTGAAAGCGAGAATTGGTGTTAAGCCTTATAATGTTGTTGTACATAAGGACGGAGGACTTGATACACGTTCAGAGCATAAATCCAAGAGAATTATTGATGAAAGAAAGCTTGAATATACAATCTGATTTTACGGGAGCTGTCGTTTATCGGCAGCTCTTTTTTTGTAGCAAGCAGCATTCAAAATGTAGGGCAGATACAAAATGTTATTATTAAATTAACGTGAGTTCGACAAACAAAAATAAAAGTTTTGGTCAAGCTTTTTGCGGCGAGTCGCCGCCTCCGGTT
>JBJEQS010000336.1:0-1612 GCA_051881875.1 Oscillospiraceae bacterium | reverse complement strand
GTGTTCTTTATGGTTTTGTTGACACCTTCAAGAGCCTTTGAAAGTTTAGTGGTATCACCACCGATTTCAATGGTTATGCCTTTTATTCTGTTTGCCATGGGTGTTCACCTCCTGCAAAATGGCATGAAAAAAGCACCTGCCGAAGCAAGTACTTTTCTTATTTTATATGATTTAGATTATATTTTTTCTTTTGTTTCATTTATCAGCTGACTTAAAGTGATTTTTGACAATTCATTTTCCATTGCATACTGTATATTATCGAGTTTGCTGTCCATTACATTATGAACATTCCTTCCTACCGGACACTGTGGATTAGGATTTTCATGAAAGTGAAAAAGAGATTCTTCTTTTTCAACTGCTTTAAAAATATCCAGCAAGGTTATTTCATCAGGAGATTTTGCCAAAGAAGCTCCGCCTATTCCTGCTTTTATTTCAACAATTCCAGCAGATGATAATAATCCTAATACATTTCTGACAATTACAGGATTCACATTAATACTTCCTGCAAGAAAATTTGATGTAACTTTATAATCATCTTTAAAAACCTCTATACATAACAAAATATGCGTTGCAATAGTTAATCTGGATGAAAACTGCATATAAATATCTCCCTCTTAATTGTTATTCATATTGTATCATGTTTTAGTTGTAATGTCAATAGTTACAATTAAACAAATAAAAAATTGTGCAGATATACAAAACTTAGTTGTAACACTTGACATTACAACAAGTGTGTGATATTATATTGTTGTAATCATAAAGGTTACAACAATATTTTTTGGAGGTAATTATAATGAGTAATTTTACAAAGGTAAGTGTTGCAAAGGATTCAAGAACAGAACTTCATGACAAACTTGCACTTACAGGTGCTGAAATAAGCGTCAACAATCTTCCGGCAGGTGCAGGTGTTCCTTTTGTTCACTCTCACAAACAGAATGAAGAAGTTTATATTGTTCTTTCAGGTAACGGAAAGGCTGTAATCGATGGAGAAACTGTCGAATTAAACGCAGGAGATTTTATCAGAATTGCTCCGACTGCTAAAAGACAGTTTTTTGCAGGAGAAAATTCTTCAATCAGCTTTGTATGCATTCAGGTTAAAGAGAATTCTCTTGAAGGCTACACAGCAGACGATGCTGTTATTTCTGAATAAATATCAGAACGCATCAAAATCCGCCTGCGAGGCAAGTTCATGCCAACCAGAATAATCATCATTTTCACGTTCCGTAAACATATCATTTATTAAACCAATAGTCAGCAAATCCAGCTCGGTCATAGAAAGACCGAGCTGTTTGCATCTTAGAAGAAACAGCGGAGTTGTCATCGGTCGGTCAGTCGGGCGATGTTTTTTTTAGATTCCACCTGCGTTGCCGTATTCAATCCCCACAGTTCGATAAGCTGAGGAAGAATTTCATAAATACTGAATGTGTTGAACTGTTCAAGAAATTCATCGGGACTGTCAGGAATATTTTCGGGGTCAGCGTGTTTTGCCATTATAAATGCAATATTTTCAAAAACCTCAAGACTTTCAATATCAAGGCCGCTGTTTTCTTTGTCATTTTCTTTTACATCAGTCTGAAGTGATGCAAAATCCTTGTAAATATCCCTGTGAAAT
>JBJEQS010000335.1:0-6791 GCA_051881875.1 Oscillospiraceae bacterium | reverse complement strand
CTTTTTTATGTTTCCATTGCTGTGAGTTTATTATATCTCATATCAAAGTGATTTGCAAGTCGATTTTTTTGCATTTTTTGACTTTTGCTCATTTTTGAGCGTTTTAGAGATATTTTTGATATTTCTATGTTTTGCATAAATACTAACAAGAGCGTTTGTATATATTCACAATACCCTGTGGCAGTTCCGCCACACCTTACGCAAAACAGATATTACCCATTATAATCATATTTTGCAACGAAACCTTCAACTTCTGAAATGTCAAATACCTTGTGAGGAAATGCAATTACTTCATCTTCGTTTCTGTCATTAAGTCCACAGCTTAATATATCTTTAATATAAATTTTGCCTTGTAACAATCTACAGCATCTATCATCTTTATGTATATGTGCAAAACGATTTGCAAACCATTTTGCAGTATCAATGTTGCCTGTCCACGATATAGCAGTATCTGGTGATGCACTAAAATGGTCACTTCCTCTATATACGTTAATATATTCTTTGCCTTTTTCATCACGCTTAATTACATTCAGAGATTTAAGATTATCCTTTATTATTTCTGTACGGGCTTTTTTAAACTCTTTTGATTCAGATTTGTATATTTTTCTAATTGTTGCGTTAACTGCTCTCCTAATAGTTGATGAAGACAATTCCATACTTACCCATATTTCTATTAATAAGCGCATTTGATAGACAGTAGGGTATTTAATAAAATTATCTTTGAAATCTAATAATATATATGGAAGGTCAGAATGTCTATTCATATACCTAAAAACATCATCATGACATTCTGCATAAGTATTAAAAGGTATTTCAACACCATACTCTTTCATTTTCTGTTCCCAAAGTGCTTCACATTTCTGCTTTTTTGCACGGTATTCATCCAAATCAAAAATCAATTCTTCCATTTTACAACACTCCAATCATTCATCATTCAAACCAAATAATTCCTTGTATTCTTGATATTCAACTTCACGGCGTTTCTGTTCGGCTTCTTTCCATTCCTTGATAACAGCTAACAATTTACCTGTCAGACCGTTTCTGTCAAGTTTGGGTATCTCTCCCCAAGCATCACCATCTTCTTCCGATAGTTCAATTGCTCTGAGAATATATGCAAGAAACATACTGTCGTTATCTTTCATAAGGGAAACAAATTTTTTTATTAGTCCAAGATTTGTTTCTTGAGTATCAATAATGTTATCAATCGTTTGCTGTTCATCGTCATAGTTAATATTGTTATTATAAATAACGTTTTTAACTTTTTCGGTAAATTGTTCAACCTTAATATCAAATTCCGTTGATCTAATTGCTTCAGCAGTACCCCTATCTCCATAAACAACAGGTTCATATTCAATAGGTTTTCCATTTTCATCAAAATCAATTGGTACTTCGTCTTCGACAACTGAATCATCATATTGAGATGATAACTTTTTCAACTGAATTTTAAGTTGGTCAGATTTATTTAGTTCTTTGTTAAAATATTTTTCTGGCAATCCATACAATTCAGATAATTGAATAAGTCTTTTGGATGGGATAGGCTTTCTTCCATTTTCCCATTGTGATATTAAGCTTTTAGTTATTCCAAGTTTTGTTGCAAGAGCTTCAACAGTATCACCATTTTGTTTTCTTACATATTCTAAGCCAATCATAATAACACGACCTTAAATACACTAATGTACACATAGTATACATTAAGTAAACTTTGTGTACTTTTATTATATCACACATTATTATTTTGTCAATGCCACAAATCAAAGTTCATAATTTGTTTACAACTCCATTATCCCTAAACCGTTCCTATCGGTTAAGAAAACTCCGATCATACACCTTAACCCCTGCAAAGGTTTTAAATTTACCTCAAAATCTTCAATCAAATAGGCAAAATATTAGCATATCCTATTTCAAGGGTAACTTATCCCTATAATAATGATGTTCTGATATTTTCTTTATTCTTGTGAAAAATATCAGCGAATTTGCGATTTATAAATCTCGGTGCTTTGAATTACCTGATTTCAAAAGAAAAACATCTTTGAATTTAGGTATCTGCTCCTAGCATAGTAACTTTACCTTTGAACACATAGCCTCTCAAAATAAAAGAATTATTACTTTGTATTCTGGCTAAAAACCTGCTCCCACTCCCACATTAAAATTATCAAATCTGAATGGAATTTATGACTGTCTGCTGCTTTATGGGTACAGTTATCCTATGAGCAGTAAACGCTTAAATCTGCGTTCAGATTTTGTTATTTCTAATGGGTGGCTTCAAAAGCTTTATCATACGAAATTCGTCTGAAGCACAAAAACCTGTTAAATATGTGATTTTTACTTTTAGTTTCCTATCAAAAGTACGAAGATGCTATCCACAAGAATATCATAGTAGAAATTATAGGTATGCCCTGTTTTAAGGTACACCTATAAAAGCTCAAGGCAACTGCCAGTGACCTTGATTTATAGGTATTGTTCTGACCGATACGTTTAACGTGTGGGTGTTGCCCATACGTTTATATATGTGACCTAAATTAACGTATTTACACGCTTTTTATAATAGTAAATCGCTGTTTTCATAGGAAATTACTGCGATAATTCAGAGGGACCCGTTTTCTAAATTTTCAGAAATCCGCACAAATGACACGCTTTTGATACTTGCGTATATATTATACCTATAAATGTACAACTTTTAAAAAACAGGTTATTTGTAATCGACTGTTTGAAGGGTAGGAAATTTTTCTTACTTCGATAAAAAACTTCTCAAATATACCCCTATACCCTTATATATAGGTACTTAAATTTTTTTTGATGAAAACATACCCCTCCCCATCTGGATGAAGTCCCAATTCAGGACACCATATAAAAATAGCCGTTGCCCCGAATTGTGGAGTAACGGCTATATGTGTTTATAAATCATTGTTTTTCTATATAATTTGGATTTACATAAGTTTTAAGAACACTATTATTAATAGTACAAATTTTTTTGAACTTCAATACAGTATATTTGCTTTGAAATTTAGTATAATCCATATCACTTTTATGAAAGATTGATTTACAATAAACTTCTTTAGATGTAGAATTTTTATCATGACTACTTTTTTCACCAAATATATATGTTATTAATTGATTATTATCTACTGACTGAATAAGAAAATCTGCTCTAATTTTTGACATTTTATTGTTTTTATAATCATAATTAAAAATCAAATTATCACTATCAAATAGCTTTTCTATTTGATTTAATGCGATTATTCTATCTTCTATTTCTGTATAAAATTCACTGTTATAAATCTTGTTTCGCAAATTACTATCAGTGCATATTGCTTCAAAAATCTTTTCTCGTGATTGTTTTAATTCTGGCAAATCTTTTATGTAATGTAAACCTGCTAAATGATGAAAATCAACAGATCTAAACGTTATTATGATATTAACTTCTCTATTCTTTTTGCCAAGAAGTATATCATATTTTATATTAAACATTTTTTTAAAATTCTCTGCTGTTTCAAGCAACAATCCCATAATTACACAAATCCTAAAATATATTAAAAAAGCCCTGCAAATGCAAGGCTTTTCTTGATATTTTCTTTCAGCTTACGCCTATTCAAGTTGTGGTAAATATCTAACCCTTGTATAACTCCCTATAACACAGCATCTTGAAACTGCATTATAGATTAGCGTTATAAGCAGATACTCAAGTTACCTGCTAACAAATACATCATTTGTCACTTATATTATATGCGATATTTTCGTAAATGTCAATAGGGAAGCAACACTTTTTTTTAATGGAAATTTTAACTATAAAATTATATTCTATTTATTGTAATATTGTATCACAGATTTGCAGCAAATTCAAGTGTTTTCGATTCGATATTCAAAAATCCGCTTATGAATAGAGTGGAACTACTACCTATATACCTACCAAATCAATAGGCTTTTCAAATGTAAACTCACCCCATACACACCCATACCCCCTATTAAATACCGTTCCAACTGCTACCGATACAGCCAAACACAACGCCATTTCTAAGCCGTTCAGAACGTCATACAAACGGCTTTGCACTCGTTTCAATATTCCACTAACCATAATCAATTACAAAGCTATCCAGCGCATTTACAGCAGTATTACAGCAATATATAAACCTGCTCAAAAATCAAAAATAAAGGGTATAACCATTTTAAAGGCTATACCCTTTAATTATGTTGTGGGTGTTGCCCACATCTTTTATTTTATGCTGTTACAAGTCTGGGAGCAGATACGCCCTTGAACGTTTCACAACCGTATTTTTCCTTGATTTCGTCAAGGCTCATATTTTTGCGACTTCTGCAAGCATCTTCATCTTTATGCCAATACCAACATTTTTTCTTGCTTGCAAATCTGAAGCCAAGACCCTTTAAAATGTCCTTGTGTGGGAAAGTTGTACCAGTTGCCCAAATCCAACGACCGCACAAGTCAATTTCAAGCCCTTCACAGGTTACAAGCTTATTTATTATAACCATAAATTCCGCTGCGGTTTCGCTTGTTTCCTTGCTTGCTGTGTAGGTCTTTGTGTTATCGTCTGCGCTCTCGTGAATGTTCTTGAAGCGTTCAAAAGCTGTTTCATATTCTGCATTGATCTGCTTCATTATTTCGGTTGTATCGTCCTTGTTTAAGTCTGGGTGATACTGCTTGCAAAGCTTTTTGTACAGCTTCTTTACATCCTCGATTGATTTGCAGTTGTTAAAGTATTTCATCATATAATCAAGACCTTTCTTTCAAGCTGTTGCTTGATTTATTTCTTGATTATATTATACGATACAAATGTACGTTTGTAAATTGACATTTTACCCAATTTTGCGAATGTACATTTGTATATTTTGGTTAAAGCTTTCTATTAATTATAAGTCAATGTCTAAACCAGTATCTTTAAAATACTTTTCTTTAATTGCTTGTTTAATATAAGTGTTTACACCAGTATCTATACTATTACAATAATTTTTCAGTTGGTCGGCGGTTTCTTTTTTAATATCAAGTGGTATTCTTTTATATGTTTTAGCTGCATACCTCATATTTGCATCAATTTTCGCTTGACTGTTTTTGCGCTCTGTATTCATATTGCACTCCCATTTATATAATTTGTACAGGTTATACAAATGTACGTTTGCATATTTGTGCATTTCGGGTATTTACAAATGTACGTTTGTATGATATACTTATAGACAGTAAAGGACATAACAAAATCCCTTACAAAACAATTATAACAAACAAATCAAAAAAAGTCAAACGCAAATAAACACAAAACCAAACAGGAGGTACAAAGATATGAAAATGACAAAAGAACGCTTTGAACAAACAGCTTATACTTGCACTTACGAGGAGTACAAAAAATGTGAATGTTCTGCTTGCAAAATAGAAAACTGTCCGCACCGTGAAGCATTTCGGAGATTTCCAACAAGCACAGGCGGTTTAGGTTTATGTCCCAACCTGAAAGACTAATCCCCAAAAGGCTTCTAAAGGGTTGAGCCGATCAGCCCTATTCCAAAGGCGAAAGCCTTATACATTAACATTATAGGAGGTTACTAATATGAGTAACAACGAATTAACAACCAAAATCGAGAACATCAAAACCTTGCAAACCATGATTGACGAACTCACAGCCGAAATGGAGTCCGTAAAGGACGAAATCAAAGCAGAAATGACAGCACAGGGCGTTGAAGAAATGACTGTTTCCTGCTTTAAGGTACGCTATAAGGAAGTTAAATCTAACAGATTTGACAGCGCAGCATTTAAGCAGACACACGCCGAACTTTATGAACAGTATTGCAAGCCGACATTTTCAAAACGTTTTTCAATTGCATAAAGGAAACGCCCTTACAGAACGGCAATTCTGAAAAGGGCAAGCACCCACCAATCAAGCCAAAGGCGGTTACTATAATTATTATACCAGTAACCGCCTAATATGTCAAGAACATTCAGGAGGTCAAAAATGTTAGATATTGTTTATCGCAGAATGGCTCAATACAGAGCTTCAAATCTTAGTTTATCGGAAGTAAGGCGTTTTTCTGGTATTCCCGATTTAGATTCATATTCGGGCGAAAAGTGGGCAAATGGACTTTCCACATATATTGAAACAGCATATAACGATGACAGAAAATTCTTTGATGAAATCGTTGCAGACTACAAGAGCAACATTAACCGCAAATTCCAGAACGATAAGGGCGAGGAAGTAAGCTATAACAAAGCTATGGATAATTTCCTTATTTTTATGGGCAGACCAGAGAACGCAAGGAAAAGATATACAGCGAATAACTTCAACAAGTATCTTGCTGCCTATTACACGGAAATTTGAATCGGAGGTTTTCAGCTATGGAAAGAATAAAGCACAAAGCCACACAGCCGAAAGAAGTCACTTCTGCAATAGAGGTTGACGGAAAAATCTACAATTTGCTTTCAATCGACCTTGCAAGCGACAGACTTGTAAAAGAAGTTCCATATAATGTCGGTGAATATGTCCGCAAGTTTGACAACGGAGATATTGCAGGGGAAACACCCACACAGAGAACACCCGACCAATGGAGCAAGCAGAAAAAATCACGCTTTATATTATCGCTTCTGCTTAACCGTCCTGTTGGTGCGATACTTACAGCAAAGGGAAATTCGGACAGCTTAAACTATGCACAGAAAACTATTATAGACGGTTTGCAGAGAAGCACAGCTATGAGCGACTATATAAACAACCGCTTCACGTTTTCAAGAGATACACCGCCTATAAAATGCCGTTACAGAAATGATGACGGAAAAATCATATCGGAAAATTTTGAACTTG
>JBJEQS010000334.1:0-6827 GCA_051881875.1 Oscillospiraceae bacterium | reverse complement strand
ACTGGCGAATATAGTTCGCCATTACAAAATAAATCTATCGAACTCACGTTATTTAACACGAGTTTTTTATCAGGCTCATGTTTAATATTAATATATTGGGGTGTTTATATGTCTGAGAATTTAAAAATCAAAAAGGCAGCTGCTTTTGTTTCAGCTCTTTCCTTATGTATGTGTAATATAAATGTCGGCAATGTGATTAAGCTTGATGGAATTTCATCAGAAATTATTGCAAGTGCTGATACTCTTACAATTGATGATTTCCCTGAGGAATATCAATATGCAGCAGACTGGATATGGACTAACCGCATTGAAAAGGAACAGTCAACAGCAAGGAGAAATACCATTTTTGACCAGATTGTTGCCGGTGAAGGAACTCTGAACTATGTTGTAAGATGGCAGTCCTACAAACAGGTAACATATGAACAGCGTCAGCAATTTGAACAACTTCTCTCAGATTGTGTAAACAGCTGGACAGACTGGCTTGTCGGATATGAAAACTGGCCTTATGACCATGTTGAAGTAAAGGTTGTAGGATGGGCTGTAATTGATAAAAGCTGTCTGCTTGATTTGCATGATGATGAGATTGTATATACAGATACTGAATACTATGATTCACAGTATGATACATCAAACGGCGTGGAAACCATTCCTGACAAGCTTCCGCTTGCTCCGTCGGAACTTTCAAGATTTGACCATTTTACAGATACATCATACCAGTATCCAGGCGGACTTGATAAGCGTTTTGATATGTATATGTGGGCAACACAGGGATTTCCGTCAATCGGCGGCTGCGGCGGCGACTGGGGTCAGCGTCTTTCCGATGATGCATATCTTAATATGATAAACAGCGGAACAGGTCAGCACGTTCTCTCTCATGAAATAGGTCATGGATTCGGTATGACAGACTTTTACGGCGGTGAAGGTGAATCGGACGGATTCCCTCCGGGAGGATTTCCGGGCGGAGAAAATTCACTTATGATGGCTGGTTCAGCTGCAAAAATAACCGACTTTGACGGCTGGATGCTCAGATATATGTGGTCTAAAATTAAGAATGAAAGCGGCAGATTCAATCTTCCTGAAACTCCATCAGAACCTGATACGCCTGTTTATACAGATGTAAAAGGTGATGTAAACGCAGACGGTGTTTTCAATGTTGCAGATTTGCTGACAATGAAAAAGTATCTCCTTGGAACAGGAACTCTTGCAAATCAGCAGGCAGGCGACCTAATCAGCGATAATATAATAAATGTTTTTGATGCTGTCATGATGAAGAAAATGCTCTTATCATCTGCTTCAGAGCCGACTGTTGATAACTCAGCATTTATAAGCAGCAGTCTTGCAAAGCATGGAGCATCTCTGCCTTCACAGAATGATGCAAAAATGGTTGTATTCTATGTTGATTTTCCTGATTGCCGATATTCCTATGAACCATCTGTTGATGAACTCAATCAGATAACATTCGGTTCAGAAAATGAAAGCAATATATGTTATCCTTTTGAAAGTGTATCCGCATTCTACAGCAGAGCCTCAAAGGGTAGCATGAATTTTACCGGACAGGTGTTCAGATATACAACAAAGGAAAATCAGTCTGTGTATGATGATGACAAAGTGAAAATAGCAGAAGAATGTTACGAAGCATTCAAGGATACAGTTGATTTTTCACAGTTTGACGGCAATGGCGATGGAAAAATAGATGCCACACTTTTCACAGTACCAACAGCAGCAGGCGATGACCACTGGTGGCCATGTGCCGGAGCATTCGGCGACCCTGATTATAGTGTAGACGGTAAGAATATCGGACATATTATAACAGGAAATGCACAGGTAAATTCTACATCAGATTATTCTAACTACATAAGTTCATACTGCCATGAGCTTGGACATTGTACAGGTTTGCCGGATTATTACTTATACTCAGGCGGTGACGGTGAAGGAATGCATGGAAGTGCAGGATTTGAACTTATGGATATGGATGCCGCTTCAGATTTTTCATGTTTCTCAAAGCTTGTTGAAGGCTGGTATCGTGAAAATCAGGTTCAGGTATATGATTCATCAAAGGATAGTCAGACATTCACGCTTACAAATTCTGAAACAGATTCAGGCAATTGCCTTATAATTCCTAATGGAAATCTTGCTGATGATTACTTCTCGGAATATTTTATAGTTGAATATGCAGGTGCCGGAGGAAACAATAAACTTTATTGTTCAAACGGCGGTGTTCGTGTATATCATATTGATGCAACAACTGAATACGGCTGGAATACATATTTCAGATATGCAAGCGGAAGTGAATTCACAGATAATGATAATGGCAGACGACTTATCCGCATAATTGATGATACAAACACTGATAATTTCTATCGCACAGGCGATGTTATTGATGGAAATATCTCAGGATTCCACTGGTATGACAGCAGTAATCAGCAAACAGTTGAAACAGGTCTGAAGATTACTATTGACTCGTTTGATAACGATATTTATACTGTTACTGTTTCAAAAAATTAAGCATAATCGTTCTTTCAAATAAAAAAGAAAAGAACCATATCATTTCAATAATGAAAGATATGGTTCTTTCTCTTGCGTAGAACTCTCCTGATATTACCAGCGTTTATTGCGGAATCCGCCGCCGTTTCCTCCTCTGCCGCCCATCATAGACTGAGGTATACTGTCAACCTGTGTACCATTGATAATTATAGTACCGCCGTTATACTGTGCAGTATTATCATAATCAAAAGATGAAGTAGGAGCTGTAATATCTATAGTGCCGCCGTTTACAATAATACTTCCGTTTGCATCAACAGCATCAGTATCTCCTGAACCCATAATTATTGTAATGTTGCCGCCGTTGAACTCAATAAGAACATCATATGCATTGCTTTTTAATGCAGCATTTATTCCGTCATCATATGCTTCAATGTAAATATCGCCGCCATTAATCTGTATATATGTTCCTTCAAGCCCTTCAGCGGAAGTTATTCTGAAATTTCCACCGTCTATCTGCAATGTTGTTGTTGCCTGAATTCCATCACTTGATGCCGAAAGATTAAACGTTCCATCTTCAATATATACTGAACCGCTTGTATTATCATCATTGTTTTCACAATGTATTGCATCTTTCTGTGAAGTAATGTTAAACTCACCGCCGCATATTGAAATAGAATCGTTTGCCTCTATGCCATCTAATGCACAGTTAATGTTATATATACCTCCTGTGGCTTTAAAATCATCTTTAGCGGATATACCGTTTCCATATGGCGATGATATATCAAGAGTACCTGTTCCATTGAATACAATGTCATCTTTTGAATAGATAACTGCATCAGTATTTGTATCACCGTCTGATGTATAATTTTCATTTACACTGAGCGAATTATTACTGTCTGTAGTTGTTATAAAACATTTATCAGCTGATATTACATAGACTACCGGAAAATTATCATTTGATATGCTGACATTATCAAGAACAAGCTGAATTTTATCTTTTTTATCTGCATTAACTGTGACAGTGAAATTTTTTGCAGTTCCTGAAAGATAGTAAATGCCTTCCTTGTCAATCGTTATGTTGCTGTTATCAGAAAGAGTTATTGTTTCAGCATCAGATAAATCCGGAGTATGTAAAAGGTCACGTTCTGTAAATATATTCTGTGAATTTGTTGATTCTGTTTGATTATTGTTATCTTCATCAGTCAATTCTTCATTTTTTTCAGTGACAATCCGGGTTTCTTCATTATATGCTGATGTTGCTGCTTCGGATAATTCTGTTTTTTCCGGAGCAAGAGTTTCAATTGTATCAGTATTTTTAACGGTTGATGATTCATTGTCTGTATTATAATAACAGCCATAAAACAGCATTGATACTGCTGATAATGCAGCAATCACAAATGCTGTTTTAAATTTTTTTGTTTTGTACATATTCTGTACCTCCTGAATTATTTCTTTGATATTAATTTATACTATGTTAATGAGTTAAATTTGAGTAAAATCTGAAAACTATGTGAAAGTTTAACATTTACATTTCAGGAGCAAAAATCGACAGTAAAAATCTAAAAGTTTTTACCTGGCTTTTTTCAAGCGGTCGGGTAGTGTAAAAAATGCACCAATGAAGATAAGCAACGAAACCAAAAGTTTTTGCCTGGCTTTTTCAAGCGGCAAGTTGCCGCCTCCAGTTTGTAGTGTTCGCCTTATCCAAGCGGTCGGGTAGTGTAAAAAATGCACCAATGAAGATAAACAACGAAAGCAAAAGTTTTTGTCCAGCTTTTTTCAAAAAGCTGGAAAGTTTGTGCGAACGAAGTTCGCAGAACATAAACAATAAAACTCCCAGTAAACTATAACGTGCGGTCAATGGTTACAACTGCAAAAATAATCCGCCGAATTCACGTTATTTATGATTTTTCCTGAACTGTGAAGCTGTAAATCCCGTTCTTTTTTTGAATTGCCGCATAAAATGACTTTCATCATTATAGCCGCACTGAAATGAAATATCCTGAACGGAAAGATTTGTATTTTCAAGCAGCTTTTTCGCTTTCTGTATCCTTGCATTTATAATATCATCTGTACAGCTTACTGAAAACTGTGCCTTATATAATCTCTGCATATGACTTCTGCTTAATCCGAGCATTTTATGAATCTCATCAATATTCCAGTCGAGCTGAGGCTCTGTATATATATTTTTTCTTAACTGATTAAGCTGTTCATAATTGTCAAAATGATTATATGATTTGGATTTTTGCTTTATATTCAGAATAAAATCTTCTACAATATTTCCTATATCCGAAATTTCATCATTTTCAAATATGGTATAATCTGTTATAAACTCAATTTTCATAATGTCTGAAAGATTGTTCATAAATTTGAGTTTATTATGGATATTTACAATCCTTTGTTCGACTGCCGCTGCAATATCGTTGTTATTTTTACATTCATGCTGCATAACAACGGCAAATATATCATCACCAAGCCTTACACAATACTCACTGCTGTCTGATGAGTTTTTTATAGCATTTGCAAGAGTAAGAAATGAATCTGAATAATTCACAGCATTATTTTCTTTTAAAGCAGCAATAAAAATTATTATGCATAATTTACCGGCTCTGCGGCAGTCATAAAGATAGTATGGGAATTTTTCAAGAAATCCACGTTTATTATAAAAATTGGTTACAGGGTCGATTACTGAAATTGTTTCTATCTGCTCTTTGATATAATCATAATACATCTTTTCCTGAAGAACTCTCAAACCATTTGAAATTTCATCGCACCAGTTTATATAATGCTCAAAAAGATGTATGTCATAAACACTTGTATATGCTGTTGAGATATATCCGAAAATCTGATTTTTCAGATGGAGCGATGTAAAAACAAATATCATCGGCTCATGCGGTTCATTGAAAAGCGGAAGCAGTTCACTTAGTCTGAAATATGTATTTTTATTCATATTTGCGTTGCCAAAACAATTTGTAAGAATATTTATCATTCTGTCTGAAAATCCTTTGCACCTGTATATATTTGGGTTACTGAAATTGAATTTCCAGTCTTCACAAAGGCATATCGAGAGATATTTCCAGTTTCTTATCAGATAACACAAATTATCAATGCTGTCAACGAGCTGTTTCATATTTGATACATTAATCATTCTTTCAATAACATCTGTCCCCATATATACGCCTTGTTCTACAATATGTTCTATGATATTATTGATGTATAAAAACAGTTTGTCATTTTTATCAGGCGGTGATGTTCCGCATCCGCAGCTCCAGCCCTTTCGGATTTTGCAGGTATTATTTGGTATTTGTGCTTCTTCATCTGTAATCATTCTGTATATTTCTGAAAATGCACACCTTCCATTATATTCTTCATTCCCTACAACCGTTGTTATTGAAGGAATATGTGTTGCAACGCAATGATGACCGTCATATCCTGTAATTTTTATATCTTCCGGAACTGATATGCCTCTTTCTATAAGTGAATCACACAAAGCAACAGCCATTATATCGCTTGCACATACAACTGCATCAGGTTTAGGAATTATTCCTTCAGCAATATCCGCACCTATTTTATAAGGAGTATCTTTCCAGAAATATCCGTAAAAAACATCGGATTCTGAAAATTCAATACCTGATTCAGCAAGAGCATCCTGAAATCCTTTTTTGCGTTCTTCTGAGTAATATTCATCTTTGATTCCTGAAATAAAATAAAGTTTCCGGCAGTCATGCTCATCAATAAGATGTTTTGTAATAAGTTTTACTGCATTACGCTGTTCAGAAAATTCCGGTTGAAATTGTTCATTATTTCTTCCGATTGAAACATACGGGCAATTTGCCATTCTGATAAATTCCTCAATTTCCTCCACTACCTGCTTATCATGAAATCTCTCTGCTGCAAATATAATCCCGTCAAGAGAGGCTGACTTCACAAGTTCATATATATTTTTCAGTCCTTGTATATATTCCATGTTATAAAGATTATTCTGTGCATTTTTAATCCCTGTAAATACCAGAATATCACAGTCTTTTTCCTTTGCCTGCTCATAAATTCCGTATAAAAATTCATAGTCAAGTGCACTAAAAATTTCAGGCATTATAACTGCTATTTTTTTCAATTAAATCTCAGCACCTCTCTTTTATTTATCGCTTATAATGTTATATTGTCAACTATAGTTCTTTATATGCTACAAAAAATCAATCATGCATTCACTTATTTTTATTCAAATTTACATATTTACTAATTGCAATAATAACATGAATTATAAATTTTGTCAACTATTTTAAATTCAATAATCAGGGTTTTTGAATGAGTTAAATTTTTGTTAATAAACGTGATTTCGACAATCC
>JBJEQS010000333.1:0-6868 GCA_051881875.1 Oscillospiraceae bacterium | reverse complement strand
TACTATGAAAATCCTGATAAATTTCATGAACTTGCTCATAATCTTTACAGTCTGAAATCTTCAGACTGTAAAGATTATGAGCAAGTTCATAATCTTTACAGTCTGAAATCTTCAGACGGCTATGACACAAATGAACTTTCCGAGGAGGAAAAGTATATATCCCATCTGCTTTTAAGTGAATATAAGCGTGATTTTCGTATACCTGTTCCGCAGAGTATGACAGAGGGGCATGAAGTTTTCCTTACAACCGTAATGGTTGACCGTGACCATATTCCGCTTCATAAGCTTTGCAATTTTTTCTATCCAATTCTTACGCTTGAAAATGATTCGCCCGATGCGATAATTCTGCCTGCATGGTACTGGAGAGGAAATTTCATATATGATTTCAATTTCAGATGTGACAATAAAATCAGACCATATATGCCGGAAGAATCGGACTTTACAATACAGGATTCAATTACTTTCGGAATGGGACGCTCATTCAGAATGGAACACCCTTGGGCATTTGTATTCTTTACATTCTGCAAGATACTGGCATTTGCCGTGCCGTTGGTTTTGTTCGGATTTATAGTGGATAAATTCCTTGAATTTATGGAGGGAATAACCATTATAGTGCTGTTTTTAAGTGCTGTATTCACAGGATTCGGACTGCTCAGCTTTGTCGGTTCGTTTATGGAGCAGTATTTAGGGGATAAGACAACAAAATCTATGTTTAAAGTCGGCGGAATAACAGCTGCTGTCAGCACGGCACTTTGTCTTATCGCATATTTCGATATTTAAAATAAAATTTTCGGAGGATAAAAATGTTTACACTTTTAAAAAAAGATGGAAAAGCAAGGAGAGGTACTCTTGAAACAGTTCATGGTACGGTACAGACTCCATGCTTTATGAATGTAGGAACTGCGGCGGCTATAAAGGGCGGCATATCATCGCTCGACCTTGAAAATTTAAAATGTCAGGTGGAATTGTGCAACACATATCATCTGCATCTGCGTCCTACCGATAAGGTTATAAGGGAGATGGGCGGACTTCATAAATTTATGAACTGGCATAAGCCGATACTTACAGACAGCGGCGGATTTCAGGTATTTTCTCTTGCAAAGCTGCGTAAAATTAAAGAGGAGGGAGTTTATTTTTCCTCTCACATAGACGGCAGAAAAATTTTCATGGGTCCTGAGGAGAGTATGCAGATACAGTCAAATTTAGGCTCTACAATAGCTATGGCATTTGATGAATGTGTTGAAAATCCTGCAACGCATGATTATGCTGAAAAATCCTGTGAGCGTACTGTCAGATGGCTTATACGCTGTAAGGAGGAAATGGCAAGGCTTAATTCTCTCCCTGATACAATCAATAAAAATCAGATGCTTTTTGGTATAAATCAGGGCTGTACATTTGATGATTTGCGTATCAGGCATATGGAGGAAATCGTAAAGCTTGACCTTGACGGCTATGCAATAGGCGGTCTTGCGGTCGGTGAGCCAACAGAAGAAATGTACCGCATAATTGATGTTGTTGAGCCGTATATGCCCGAAAACAAGCCACGCTATCTCATGGGAGTGGGTACTCCGTCAAATATCATTGAGGCTGTTGCAAGGGGCGTTGATATGTTTGACTGCGTAATGCCGAGCAGAAATGCCCGTCATGCGACTGTATTCACATGGAGTGGTATAATGCATCTTACAAACAAATGTTATGAAACAGACGGCAGACCGATTGATGAAAAGTGTGACTGTCCTGTGTGCAGAACATATTCAAGAGCATATATCAGACATCTTTTTAAGGCACAGGAAATGCTTGCAGGCAGACTTGCTGTAATGCATAATCTGTATTTCTATAATACTCTTGCTGAAAAAATAAGAGAAGCAATTGACAATGACAGCTTTGAGGATTTCAGAAGACAGTATTCAGAACTGCTTGCTAAAAGAATTTAGCGGCGAGCCGCCGCAGGCAATTCGTTGCTTAGTTAAAAATTAACGGTTTGCTTATCGGCTCGACCGTTTTGTTAAATCGGAATTTGGCGAATTGAAAAATAATATTTATTAATAAGGAGAATACAAATGAATAAAGGTATTGCTGAAAGTTTTGATTACTTTGTAAAAACTATGAAAGTTATTGAAAAACTTGACGATGGAGAGTGCGCAATTGAAGAAGGTGCTACTGAAGAAGAAATAACAGAATATGAGCATAAACTGGGATATACACTTCCTGAAGATTTCAAAGACTGGCTCAGACTTACAAAAGGAATCAGTGCTTCCTTAGGAATAACAAGTATCAATATTTTTATGCCTGAAAAAGCAGAGAAACATGAAGACGGATTTATGGCTCTCTTTTTCGGTGATGATTGTGGATTTAGAAATTATTACATAAATCTTGAAACAGGTCATGGTTATATTTATGATGATGATTACGGAACAGAGGAATTCGATTCTTTTGAAGATTTAATTGACGAAATTTATTCCAGCGATGTTGAAGAGCGACTTGACAGTGATGATTATGGAGATGAATGGCGAAGTTTATATGATGAGATGTTTCCCGAAGAAAAATAATCTGTAATATTTTACAATTATCTTTCAAATTTCAGGAAACCTTAATCTGTTTATGGACGACATCTGCATAAACTGTAATTGTTAACAGACAGGAGATGTTATATGAACACAGCAGACCTTATATTACTTTCATTAGGACTTTCAGCAGATGCATTTGCTGTATCTGTTACTGACGGTATGAGCGACAGGCATATGAATTTTGCAAAGCTTGTTTTTATAAGTCTTGTATTCGGAATATTTCAGGGAGTTATGCCTGCTCTGGGATATGCCGTAAGCTGTTCATTTCTGTCATTTATAACGGATTACGGGAGCATTACCGCATTCATACTGCTTTGCGGTATCGGTATAAAGATGATTGCTGAAACCATTCAGAATATGAAAAGTCATGATGATAAGCATAACAGCATTTCGGCAGGGGCAGTAATGGTTCAGGGACTTGCAACGAGCATTGATGCACTTGCTGTCGGCATAAGCTTTTCAGCGGTTGGAATCAATATTGCTTTCTCGTGTACGCTTATAATGGCAGTGACATTTATATGCTGTATGCTTGGAGTATTTATCGGAATGAAATTCGGAGATATACTCAGTGAAAAGGCACAGCTTGCAGGCGGTGCAGTGCTTATTGCAATAGGCATAAAAACTCTTGTATTTTAGATAGGGAAGTGTAAAATTTTATGATAAAGCTTGTTGTTTTTGATTTGGACGGTACTCTTATAAATTCCATTGAGGACTTGGCAGATGCGGTTAACAATTCGCTCAGAGATATGGGGTATCCGATACATACGCTTGATAAATTCAATCATTTTGTCGGTGATGGTGTAATAAAATTATGTGAAAGGGCATTGCCTGATGATGCAAAGGAACATACAGAGGAATTGAGAGAGCGTTTTTCGGAATATTATGCCAAGAACTCAACAAATAAAACCCGTCCTTATGATGATATTGAGGATATGCTTACTCAACTTAAAAGTAATGGTATAAAGCTTGCGGTTGCTTCAAACAAGCCTCATAATTTCAGTGTATCCATAGTTGAGCATTTTTTCGGAAACACATTTGATACGATACTCGGAAATGCTCCTGAACGTCCTAAAAAACCATCACCGGAGATAATATATGATATTATGAAAATTGCAGGGGTATCGGCTGATGAAACTATTATGGTCGGGGATTCCGATGTTGATATAATTACAGCAAAAAATGCCGGTATCAAATCAATAGGCTGTGTATGGGGTTATCGTGGAAAAGCAGAATTACAGCAGGCAGGAGCAGATTTTATAGCAAAATATCCGAATGATATTGCGGATATTGTGCTGAAAACAAGCTGATATATGGAATAAATATCGTTGGCATACTTTAAAATTATGAATAACAGAAAAATTTTCTTATAGCAATGTTTCTATCGAATTTATGTTAAAAATATGGTCGGATGTAACAAAATACACCCGACCATATTTTCTGTCAGTTGTTTACATAGTCAGCTTTCCAGCACATCAACACCGTGAAACAGAAAATGCATTTTATCAATATGTTTATCAATGTGCCAATGTCCCATGTACCACGCTTTATAATCAAGCATATCCTCAATTGTATCCAGCCACTGCTCTGTACTGTTATCCACGCTGGACTGGTCGATTCCGGGCAGAAAGCACTCTGTCGGAATGTACTTGAATGGGCAGGTATGTGAAAATACAACATCAACTTTGTTTTTCTTGATTTGTTCCTCAACATATGTTCTGATGGCAGGTGTTGGCTGCTCGTCCGGCCACCATTTCCAACCATTATGAAGCCTGTAAAACTTATCAACACTGTATGCACCGCCGATGGCAATGCATTGCTTGCCGTTAATTTCAAAAATATCACCATCTACCGGAAACAGAATATTCGGATAATCATCTTCGTACATCACCCTTCCGCCATGCCATACCTTTTCTTTATAGGAGGCGATGTTCTGCGGACGGTTTTCATGGTTTCCATGAATGCAGAAGAATGTAGATTTCAATGCGGACATATCTTCCTTCAGAATTATGTCATGCATTTCTCCTGTGTAGTTGATGCCGGCATCACCCAGAATGACAACGATGTCATTCATCGTGGGATGTAATTTCTCCCATATTTCATAAATCGGTTGAATTTCACCATGAATATCGCCTGTAATGTATACCATGTTTTCACCTCTCCGGTCATTTTGGGGGTATCTCTATTATATCATGATTTCAGCTTGTGAAGACAGGTTCTATACTTTTAGTATCATATTCTGAAGTGCGGCGGCTTCTTCATCAAGTTTTTTCGAGGCTTCTTCTGCCTCATAAGCAACCTTTGCATTTGCCTGTACTACATTGGAAATCTGTGACACACTTGCTGATATTTCATTAAATTCTCTTGCCTGTTCATTGGCGGCTGTGGAGATTTCATGAATAAGCTCATCACTTTTTATAAATCCTTCAGCCATTTCATGAAGCTGCTCAGATGTTTGGTTTGCTATTGTCATTCCTTCATCAACAGTTTCAAGAGTTTCCTGTATAAGCGATGCTGTACCATTTACAGCGTTTGCACTCATGGTTGCAAGATTTCTTACTTCATCTGCTACTACAGAGAAGCCCTTGCCATGTTCACCGGCTCTTGCAGCTTCAACAGCAGCATTGAGTGCCAGAATATTTGTCTGGAATGCAATATCACTGATGGTTTTTACAATATTGTTTATTTTATTTGATGCATCTCCTATTTTGGTCATTGATTTATGCATTTCATCAATCATTTCCATTCCTTTATGAAGCTGATTTGTAGTATTTTCGGAAATTTTATTTGCATTTTCGGCAGCATCTGTCGTTTCTGAAACCCGTTTTGAGATAGATTCAAATGCCGCAGAAAGCTGCTGAATAGTTGCAGACTGAGTTGATGCACCGTTTGATACATTGTGGGAAATATTCTCCATACTCTTTGAATGTGATGATATATTATCCGCAATCTTTGCTATATTGACAAACAGCTTCTGCTTTTCAATATTTTCATGTTCACTCTGCTTCATTCTTTCTTTTATGCTTGAGAGCATATTGTTTATTCCGCTGCTTAATGCGGTAAATTCCGGAGAGGTATTGACATTTACCTCAAGGTCTATTTCACCGGAGGATATTATGTCCATTTTATTATTTATTTCATTTATTCCGTCAATGACATTTTTCTTTATTGTTATGACTATAAATACAAGGATTGCAGAGAAAGTAATTATTGCAACAATAATCATAATTAAGGTAACTATATTTCTGCTGCCGTAAAGTTCGGAGTAGGGGAGAGCGGTGATAATAATATAATCATCTGATACCTGTGATATCAACAGATATTTTTCTCCATTGATTTTTTCAATTGTGCCGATTTTATTTCCTGACAGTATACTTTCAGAAAGTCCGATTTCAAGAGCATTTTTTCCAATCAAAGATTTATCTTTGTAAGCCGCTATTGTATTATCCGATGTATTTACTGCGAAAATAAAGCCATTCTGTCCGAGCTTGAAAGTTTCAAGAACGTTTGAAATATCAGCCTGTTCCATGGCATCATTAAGACGCTGAGGAGTCATTCCAATCTGAACTATACCGGGTTCATCAAGACGTGCAACACCTATGTACTGGAACAGTTTACCTTCAGTACCGTTTAACTGAGGTTCCTGAGCGAGTTTATAACTTTTGTCAGTAATACATCTCATAAATGGCTCACTCTGTTCTGAACTGCTCATATCAAATCCGAAATATTCTTTAACAGTACCATATCTTATAATGCCTTTATTATCGGTGACATGAAGTTCATCAACGCCCAGAATATCCTTTATATTATCAATTTCTGACTGATTATCAAGAATATCAGGGTTAACTTTTATCATTTCGGCAAATGCTTCTGTTTTGGAAATATACTCTTTATCAAGTTCAGCTCTTATAGAATCAAGTTCAAGTTTATTTTCTTCAATTGCCGACTGTACATCTGAAATTCTTACATCTGCTGATGCTTCGGCTGACTGCCATGATACTATCGTTTGTATAGCAAATACTATAAAACTCATTATTATAAGACCTGCAGCGAATGAAATGAGAAGATATTTTCGTAATTTTTCCTGCATAAATAAATCTCCTTTAAACATTAATTTTATGGTTATTATATCATAAAATTGGAATAATTTCAACTTAATTTGACAATTTTGCTTATTATGACGAAAATATTTTACAAAAATGCTAATTCTATATTTTTAAATAACATGAATTTGATGGATTATTTTGGCAGGGGCGACCATTGGTCGCCCATTTGCTGATATTTCATATCAGCAAATTTTGCGA
>JBJEQS010000332.1:0-6877 GCA_051881875.1 Oscillospiraceae bacterium | reverse complement strand
GCTCTCCTCATCGGACAGCTTCATTATTATATCATACCTCTCCTCTTTTGTCAACAGTTTTTCTCAAGTTTGTGCATTTTTTATATTTTTGCAACATCTTTCATCTGTTTGCAACACATTTTCAACAATAAGCTTTGTACTCGCATTAATTATAATAATACAAATTAAACAATTATTCCGATAATAACTTATAATTATTATAAATTTCATAAAATTTGATTGACAAAATCAACCGATTAATATATAATGTAATTATAGTTTTATGAAAGGAGAATAACAATTAATGTTTAATATTCCAATGAACAGCAAAGCTGCTCTTGATTTGAATTCACTTTCTTCATCATCTCCCGCACCGGTTCAGCCGCAGCAGACCTTTAATCAGCAGCCAGCAACTCCGCCGCAGCAGAGTTTCAGTCAGCCTGCTTTTAATCAGCAGCCGTCCACTCCTCCGCAGCAAAATTTCAGTCAGCCTCAGGCAACTCCAGCTGCTCCACGTCCTTCAGGCGGCGGTGTAATACTTAAAAAAGGGCAGAAAACAAGTCTTTCAAAAATCAATCCTGCTCTTAATAATATAAGGGTTGGTCTTGGCTGGGACGTAGGTTCAAACACAAGTTACGACCTTGACAGCGAAATATTCCTTCTCGGTGCTAATGAAAAGGTTATCGGTGATGACTGGTTTGTATTTTATGGTCAGCTTACAAGTCCGGACGGTGCTGTTGTACATCATGGCGACAATAAAACAGGTATTGGCGAAGGCGATGATGAAATTATTGACATCAATCTTTCACAGCTCAACCCACAGGTTGAAAAAATTGTTTTTGTTGTTACAATCAATGAAGCTAAAGAAAATGGATATAATTTCGGTCAGATTAAGAATGCTTACATAAGAATTATTGATAATTCAAATGGTAAGGAACTTGTTCGCTTCGACCTTTCCGAATACTATAAAGAGGTTGTTTCCATGGTTATCGGAGAACTTTATCTCAAAGGCGGCGAATGGAGATTCAATCCTGTCGGAATGGGTACAGGTGATGACCTTGAAGGTCTTTGTATAAGATACGGCGTAAATGTTGCCGGTTAATAATACTATATAATGAGGTGTAAAAAATGTTTGTATTGGAAACAGTAAATGAACTTTCACTCTGTGCAAAGGGTGATGGTCAGGGACAGCTTTTCACAAAAGCAGGTGCTATGATTGGATACTATGGTCAGTGCCATTTTGAAAAGGTTATGCTCGGTCCTAACGGAAATATCGGTCAGGCTCTCCTTGGTCAGATTGGAAGAAGACTTACAGGTGAAAATATTCCGCTTATGAAAGTACAGGGAAATGGTCAGACCACTTCATACTATGCCTGTGAAGCAAGACATATCACAGTAGTCAATCTTGCAGTAGGGCAGTCGATTGCTGTTGAAAGCGAGGATTTGCTTGCATTTACAGATACAGTTGACTACAGTCTGAAAATGCTCGGAGTAGGTGTAATTTCCCAGAAAGGTCTTTTCACATCAAAACTCACAGGTAAAGGTCCTAACGCTCAGGTTGCAATCATGACAGACGGCAACCCGCTTGTATTTGATACACCATGCTGTGTTGACCCTGATGCCATGGTAGCTTTCACAGGTCCTGACCCTGGATTCAAAATGGACCTCTCATGGAAGAACCTTATCGGACAGGCTTCCGGTGAATCATATATGCTTGAATATAAACAGCCGGGTTATAAGGTAATCGTTCAGCCTAATGAAAGAAAGAGCGGTCTTGATATTGGAATTGACAATCATGGTGAAAGTCAGCATATTCAGCAGAATCAGACATTCTCACAGGGAATGGGAAATGTAGGAGATACATTCAGCAATATCGGCAATGCAATCGGCGGTATGACAGGCGGTTCAGGCAATGCTGGCGGTGGTCTTGGCGGTATGCTTGGCGGATTATTCGGAAATCACTGATTTTTCTGAAACCTATAATCAAACATGATAAAAAATGGGACTGAGGTAATCAAATTATCTCAGTCCTTATTTTTAACACACATTCTATGACATAAATTTAACGTGAGTTCGACAGAAAAATTTTAAGCTGAAAAACAAGGAAATTTTCTTATCTTTTGTAGAGGCGACCAATGTTCGCCCTACAAAAACAATCCATCGAATTTGCGTTTTTTACTCCATAATACAGCTTATAACCTGATTGCGTCCGTTTCGTTTCGCATTGTAAAGACAATTATCTGTATCAGTAACAAGCTTTGCAATATCAATTTTTTTCATACTTTCCTTAACTATCGAAAGACCTATGCTTATAGTAACATTTATATCATGTTCATCTCCCGGAACAGTAAACTCCTGAACACTCTTTCGTATATTCTCGGCAATATTTTCCGCATCTGATGATTTATCAAGAAGAACAGCAAACTCCTCACCGCCCCATCTGCATACATCTCCCATTTCTTCAACATTCATCTGAATAAGCTGAGCGACAGCACAAAGAACAATATCACCATTTGCATGACCGTATGTATCATTTACCTTTTTGAAAAAATCAATATCCAGTATCATAAGAGCAAGTCCGCCATCATTTATATGTTTGACTTTTTCATCAATAATCTGATTAAAGCCATATCTGTTATATATTCCGGTAAGTGCATCATGCAGATAAAGATACTTGTATTCATTCTGAGCCTCCGAAAGCATATCCATGGTATATTCACGAATAAGCTCAAGAAAATATGAGGTAGTATAGAAAGCAACATAAAGCAGAGGAATCTTTAGACGCATACTATCAGAATATTCATACATAAGCAGATTGTTTAATGGAGTCCATAATGCTGCAACAAGCAGTACAAATACCAAGCCGCATACAATAACAGAAGTTTTTCGTCCGCATACTACAGGTGCCAGTGCTGGCAAAAGCATAAGCCATAAAATACTGAATCCGTCGCCTGCTCCTGTATAAATTAAAAATGAAAATAATATCACCATTTCAATAGCAAAAATTGTCATAACAAATGACAGGCTTTTCTTTTTATTTATTAAAATGTTGTTTATTTCGCATAATATTGCAAATACAGCTGTTGTAATACTTACCTGAAAATTACCAGTAAAAAAATTAACCACTGACATGATTACTGAAATAACTGCAAGAATATAATTTACACAAATATACTGCATATTTTTTCTGATTGCTTCATCTGTAACTGAACGTCTTATATATGTACTGATTTTGTTCCAGATTTTCACTAACGTCACCTTCTATATATAAATAAAATACAGCACTTTAATTATATCATAAAACATGGAAAACGTCAACGTAAATTATATAATTATACAAAAATAATATTTTATTACAAAAGAATTTTGTTCATAACCTCGCCTATATTTTCATGTATAACAAGGTCAGCCTTGCGGTCATATGGAGTGCTGTCACGATTTATGAGTACAGTATATTTTCCATGGAAATAATCCACAAAGCTTGCGGCAGGATATACATTCAGTGATGTGCCGCCGATAATAAGCATATCTGCCTGAGAAATAGCATTTACAGCACCATTTACAGTATTATTATCCAGTCCCTCCTCATAGAGAACAACATCAGGCTTGATTATTCCGCCGCATTCGCATTTCGGAATATCGGTACTGTTTATTATTGCATTAACATCATAGAATTTTCCGCATTTCATACAGTAATTGCGAAGTACAGAGCCATGCAGTTCATATACTTTTTTATTTCCGGCTGACTGATGCAGACCATCAATATTCTGTGTGATTACAGCTGTCAGCTTTCCTGACTTTTCCATATCGGCAAGCTTCAGATGTGCTTTGTTCGGTTTGGCTGATGTGCAAATCATCTTGTCACGATAGAATTCATAGAATTCTGATGTTTTTTTCATAAAAAATGTATGGCTTAAAATCTGTTCGGGCGGATATTTGTATTTCTGATTATAAAGACCGTCAACGCTTCTGAAATCAGGAATTCCGCTTTCTGTTGAAACTCCTGCACCGCCGAAAAAAACTATTTTTTCACATTCATCAATCATATTCTGCAAATCTTGAATATAATCCATAAAAAATCCTCCTTGCAAAACAGGGTATGGCATTATAAATCCATACCCTGTTATATTATTTTAATTGTTATGCGAACTGCGTTCTCACAAACTTTTTTTGGAAAAAGTTTGACAAAAAACTTTTTTAGTATGATTGGGCAGGGGCTTCGCCCCCGCACCCCTTGGAGTTTCGCCGTCTGCGGACGGCGACCAAAGGCTTTGCCTTTGGAAACCACAAGCTTTTTGAAAAAAGCTGGGCAAAAACTTTTATTTTAGTTGCTGTTCTTTATTGGTTCATTTTATAACTACACAACCGCATATATGATACTTATTCAACACCAAGAATAGCCTTGAATGCTGTTCTGAGTTTTTCCTCAAGAGCAACTGCTTCTTCATGTGTTTCAGCCTTTGTTGTATAATATGATTTAACCTTAGGCTCTGTACCTGATGGTCTGATAATTACACTTGCACCATCAGTAAGCTTGAATGCAAGAACATCTGACTTAGGAAGTGTAAGACTGATTGTTTCGCCTGTTTCAATAATCTTATTTGTGCCTGCAATATAGTCAGCAAATTCAACTACCTTGAAATCCCCGATTTCAGTCGGAGGATTTTTACGGAGATTAGCCATAAGTTCAGCCATTTTTTCCATGCCGGCAGCACCTTCAAACTGGAAACTTACCTGTGTATGAACAAACTGACCATATTTTTTATAGAGATTTTCTCTTGCTTCAAGGAGCGAAATGCCCTTTGTTCTGTAATAAGCAGCCATTTCACATATAAGCATTGAAGCAACTACTGCGTCCTTATCTCTTACATATGTTCCTGCAAGATAGCCATAGCTTTCCTCAAAGCCAAAGATATAACGCTTTTCCTCACCTTTCTTTTCAAGGAAACCAATCTGTTCACCGATAAATTTGAAACCTGTAAGAACATCAATTACTTCAACACCATATTCCTTGGCAATAAGGTCAACGATAGAAGTTGAAACTATAGTTTTGACAGTTAATGGATTTTCAGGCATAGTACCCTTTTCAGTTCTCTGACTGCATATATATTCAAGAAGCATAGCACCTACTTCATTTCCTGAGAAAAGTACATATCCGTCATCTGAAGGAACTGCAATTCCAACTCTGTCTGCATCAGGGTCAGTAGCGAGAAGAAGGTCAGGTTTGCATTTCTCACAAAGAGCAAGACCAACTGAAAGTGCTTCCTTTATTTCAGGATTCGGGAATGGACAGGTTGTGAAATGTCCGTCCGGATTTTCCTGTTCAGGAACTACTATAACATCTGTTATGCCGATATTTCTGAGAATTCTGCGAACCGGCTTGTTGCCTGTGCCGTTAAGCGGAGTATATACAACTTTAAGACCGCTTGAAGCACATAATTCCTTGTTTATTCCCTGAGCAAGAACATTTTCAAAATAAGCCTCCTGAACGTTCTTGCTTATATATTCAATCATACCGTCAGCAAGAGCCTTGTCAAAATCAGTATCCTTGATTCCGTCAAACATATCGGTATCATTGATTTTGCCGAGAACTTGTTCAGCGGCATCAAGAGTCATCTGACAGCCGTCATCGCCATAAACCTTGTATCCGTTGTATTTAGCCGGATTATGACTTGCAGTAATCATAATACCAGCATTGCACTTGAGATTTCTTACAGCAAATGAAAGCATAGGAGTAGGCATAAGTTCATCATAGATGTATACCTTTATTCCGTTTGCGGCAAGGACAGCAGCAGCAGCCTTTGCAAATACATCGGAATTGATTCTGCTGTCATATGAAATAGCCATTTTAGGATTAGTATAAGCTTCATTTACATAGTCAGCAAGTCCCTGAGTAGCACGACGGATAGTATAGACATTAAGTCTGTAAGTACCTGCACCGAGAACTCCTCTCATACCGCCTGTACCGAATTCGAGATTACGGTAAAATCTGTCTTTGATAGCCTCATTATCGCCCTCTATGTCTTTCAGCTCTTTCTGAAGTTCAGGGTCGATAACAGCTTTTTCACACCAAAGTTTATATAATTCCATTTCCTTATTCATAAAAAAATCTTCCTCCAAATCTAACCAATGCTCATAATTCCAGAGCCTTAATAATTTTATTATAGCATATTTTTATGTATTTGAAAAGATGTTTGCTGAAAATATTTTTATAAATATTAAAAGCATATATCGTATTAATATCGACATAACATACATAATTTACATATATTTCTATGCAATGCAACTATTATATTAGCGAAAGATACGTTCTTTTTCTCATTGATAAAGACATATACTTTAAAAAAACAATGTTTGGAGTGATACTGATTGAAAGTCAAATGCAAAGAAAATGATGATATACTTTGTGACAGAGCAATAATTCTGGGAAAGTATATACTTGAGAATAAAGCAACAGTAAGAGCGTGTGCGGAACATTTTTCATATGAATTCGGCATAAGCAAAAGCACTGTACATAAAGATGTTACACAGAAGCTTGCTGTTCTTAAACCTGATTTGTATGTTGAGGTAAAAGAGATTCTTGAAATAAACAAAAAAGAACGTCATATAAGAGGCGGAATGGCAACCAAGAAAAAATATGAAAATCTGAAGCGGCGAGCCGCCGCCTGCGGTTCGTAGCAAGCCGCTTTCAGCGGCTTAGTTTCAGCGTTCAATTTATTTACCGGCTCGACCGCATTGGTCAATTCCGCATTGTTTTTCAGTAACACAAAATAACTTGATTATGCGGTCGAGCCATAATAAAAAACGTGAGTTCGATGAAAAATAAAAATCAAATAAATCTTTAAAATAAAAGTTTTGGTCAAGCTTTTTCAAGCGGCAAGGTGCCGCCTCCACTTTT
>JBJEQS010000331.1:0-1657 GCA_051881875.1 Oscillospiraceae bacterium | reverse complement strand
CTTTGGTCGCTCGAATGAGCGAAACAGGGGTGTGGGGACGGAGTCCCCGCCCAATTATCGTTCAAAAAAGTTTTTTGTCAAACTTTTTCCAAAAAAAGTTTGTGCGAACGCAGTTCGCAGAACAGAAACAATATAATTTTTCAAAAAACACAACGGGCGACCAATGGTCGCCCCTACAAAATAAACCATCGAACTCACGTTAAATATATATCAGGAGTGATTAAAATATGCAGAATAAAAGTGATATTTCACAATATGAAAAAATGACCGAAACTCCTGTTTCAAAGCTTGTAATGACTCTTTCCGTACCGACTGTAATCAGTATGCTTATAACAAATATATATAATCTTGCTGATACTGCATTTGTCGGAAAACTCGGAACAAGTGCAAGCGGTGCGACAGGAATAGTATTCGGTCTTATGTCAATAATACAGGCTGTCGGATTTCTTTTCGGACAGGGTTCGGGAAGTATCATTTCAAGGCTTCTCGGCGGCAAGGATACGGAAAATTCAAGCAAGACCGCATCAGCGGCATTTTGCGGAACAGTATTCTTCGGAATGATTATTTCAGTATTCGGATTTATATTCATAACTCCGCTTGTAAGATTTCTTGGAAGCACTGAAACCATTGAGCCGTATGCTAAAACATATGTTTCCTATATTCTTTTTGCCGCACCATTTATGACAGCCTGTTTCACATTGAATAATATTCTCAGATATGAGGGAAAGGCTGCATACGGCATGGCAGGACTTATAACCGGTGCTTTGCTTAATATCTGCGGTGATGCATTTTTCATGTTCGTTCTGAATATGGGCATTGCCGGTGCTGGTCTTTCAACGGCTTTAAGCCAGATTATAAGCTTTATAATTATCCTGTCAATGTTTCTGCGGAATAAAACAGTATGCAAAATTCACTTGAAATACTTTATTCCAACGCTTCCGCTTTTTATGAATATCATTACAACAGGTCTGCCGAGCCTTTTAAGACAGGGACTCAACAGCATTGCAACCGTAATACTTAACAGCTGTGCTGCTCCTTTTGGAGATGAGGCTATTGCGGCTATGAGCATCGTAAATAAAATTATATTTTTTGTATTCTCCATAGCACTCGGAATAGGACAGGGATTTCAGCCTGTAAGCGGATTTAATTATGGTGCAAAAAAATACAGTCGTGTAAAGAAAGCATTTTATTTCACACTCATGCTTTCTGAAATAGTTGTAGCTGTATCAGCAGTATTTCTTATGATGTTTCCAGAACAGCTGATAATGATATTCCGTGATGATAAGACGGTATGCGATATAGGAAAACGTGCATTGATTCTGCAAAGTCTTTCACTGTTTTTCCTGCCGCTTTGTACGGTAACGGAAATGCTTTTTCAGAGTACCGGAAAAAAACTCGGTGCATCAGTCCTGTCAACATTAAGAAGCGGAGTATTCTTTATCCCTGCGATAATAATACTTTCGGAATATCGTGGACTGTATGGAGTTGAGGAGGCACAGCCGCTTGCATTTGTTCTTGCATTCATACCATCATTCATACTTATGATACATTTTTTTAAGAAAATTCCCAAGAATGATGAGTAATATAACGTGAGTTCGACGACCAAAATAAAAGTTTTGGTCAAGCTTTTTCAAGCGGCAAGTTGCCGCCTCCACTT
>JBJEQS010000330.1:0-7039 GCA_051881875.1 Oscillospiraceae bacterium | reverse complement strand
AAAAAGCTTGACCAAAACTTTTGTTTTTCGATTATTTTTTATCTTGAGATTTTTTGTCGAACTCACGTTAAAAATCAATAGGAATCATATACCTTTTTTCTGTATATAAACATTCCGATAACTGAACCTATAAGCACTGCTGATGATATTATCAGTATTACAAGCGTTTTTTCAAATGTATTATCACGCTGTACAAGCATATACGGGCATATATATGCTTTAGCTTCTTCATTTCCATCATCATCAAACCATTCCTCTGCAAATCCCATCACAGTGCTGTCCGCTTCACATACATCAGCACGAACCTGCACAGGAACTCCTATTGATGATGTTTCTCCCGAAAGATAATCCCATGAACGACCGCATAAATCATTCAGCTGTTCCTGCATGGTCTTAGTTTCAAGTATACAGTAACCCTCATACTCTCCATTATGTATAACTATCAGATAATATGCGGTCTTGCCGTCATCGGTATCGGCTATCAGGTCAAGTACCATGTTCACATTGCCTGTATATGCCTTTCCTTTTTCAAGTTCTGTTACCTCAAAATCATTGAAATCCTGCACATTCACATTATAATGTACCATTTCAAATGCAACTCTTATTGTAACCCAAAGTGAAATCATTATTACAATGATAAACAGAAAGGCAACCTTATCTTTCAAAGTCTTTTTTATACTGTCCAAAACTACATTCATAAATCAGTTTTCCTTTGTCTTCATATATTCAATAAAATGCTTTGCGGCTCTCGGTGAACGTCCGCTCTTTCTCAGTGCAAATCTCTCCGCTTCCATTATAAGCTGTTCATGCGGAATATCAAGATTATACTGCTCTGCAAGACCTGTTACTATATCAATATACTTATTCTTATCAGGCTTTGAGAAATTAACTGTTATTCCAAAACGTTCCGAAAGCGATATAAGCTCCTGAACTGTATCATTATGGTGTATATCATCACCGTCCCTGTCTGAAAATGTTTCCTTTACAAGATGTCTGCGGTTGCTTGTGGCATATATTACTATATTTGATGTTCTTGCTGATACAGAGCCCTCAAGAATTGCCTTGAGTTCACCGAATTCATCATCGTCCTTTGAAAATGATAAATCATCTATGAAAATTATGAATTTCAGCGGATTGCGGCTTAAACTGTCTATGATAAACGGAATTTCCCTTAACTGTTTCCTTGCAACCTCGATAATTCTAAGTCCTTTATCCTTATATGAATTTGCAATTGCCTTTACTGTTGATGATTTTCCTGTACCTGCATCACCGTAAAGCAGAACATTTCCTGCCGGTTTTCCTGCAATGAGTGCTTCTGTATTGTCAATTACCGCCTGTCTTTCAAGCTTATAGCCTATCAGATTTTCAAGCTTTATGTTATCAGGATTTTTTACAGGAGTAATACTGCCGTTCTTTATTATAAACATATAATATTTTGCATAAATGCCATATCCATAATTTTCAATATCGGCAATACGCTTCATATATTCATCATAGAAATTTATATCCTCCGATATATTCCATTCAGGCAGAAAATATGGTGTTGATACATATTTATCTGTATCGCTGTTATATGTGAGCATATCTTTTATTGTCTGTGAACTGATTTTTGATAATTCCTCAAGAACATTAAGCTCATTCTTCAGACATTCTTCCATATTTTTATCAATGTTCCTATTCTGTGAATAATTCAGTATATAAAAATTCTCATCTTCAAGAATAAAATTAAGAATATATTCCGTAAGATTTCCGCCGTTTCTGTATAATTCACTTACAAACCTTGAATATTTTTTCATCTGTTTTTCACGAATTATACCGTCCTCATTAGTGTAATAATAAGCCGCATTAAGCATTTTTCTCAATGCTGAAAAAACCTTGTCATTACAAAGATTTCTGAATATAACAAGAGAATTTGCCTTTATTATTAAATTTTCAATATTCATAAAAAACACTTCTTTTCATAAAAATTAATATCCTACTTTCAGACCATAGCTTTCGCAAAGCTTTGTAAGTCCGCTTTTATAGCCTGCACCGACCATATTCATTTTCCATGATAAATTATGACGGTATATCTCAAAAAATATTATTGTCGTTTCCATCATCAAATCATCGGCTGTAAAGAAATATTTTATATTCCCCTTGCTTCTTATCGCTACAAACGGGTCTGACAGCTTTGAAAAATTATCCCTTGAATTATTTATATATATGGAATATGCCACCGATATTTTATTGATGTAATCGGGAACATTTTTCAGATTTATATCAACAACGCTTACTTTGCCATTTTCTGACGGCTGAATAACAACCTCTGCATTTGCTGATACAGGATTGCTGAAAAATACAAATCCGCTGTCTTCGGGTACTGTATTATCCTTATCAAGCAGAAAAACATAAGGGTCAATATCAAGCGGTGTAAGCATTTTCCTGTAATTGAATTCAACTGATATTACATCATCAGCAATGTCATCTATGTAAATCCTCTCACCTTTTCGCAGCTGTTTTATTTCCTGTTTTGTTTCTTCATTATGCTGTATACTATGATTTACTGTATTCTGCGGTATAACTATATGACTGAAATCCGTTTCCACATTTTTTTCTGCCGATGGTTCTTCTGCTTTATACAGCATTACACCATCTTTTTTTTCTGCATTTTTCAGTGATTTTCCTGATACATATATTCTTCTTAAAAGTCCTGATTTTAAAATCAGTTCGCCGTATATGCATACATTTTCCTTTATTTCAGCGGTTTTCAGCGTAATTATATTTCTTCCCTTTGAAAGCTTTTCGGGGCTTATCTCAATTCCTGATATATTACTGTAAATTTCTGTTTCTGTCGGAACATATATTTCCATCTGAAATGTATTTACTGTTTCGGATTTAAAATTTCCAAGCGATATGCTTTTTGGAATAATCCATTGAAGCTCCTCATTTTTTATACCCTTTACATTACCGGATATTTCAATATTTTCAAACATCGTATCAGCATAATAAGAGTTTATGCAGTAATACTCCGAATCGGGCAATGTTATTTCCGCCCTTATTCCACATAATTTAACACCTTGTGAACGTATTTCTATAACCGAACCGTCATTATTCCATACAGTAGTTGAATTGCCCTTTACTGTACATGGTTTATCTATAATCAATGTGCCTTTGAATTCACCTGATGGAAGCTCAATAGTATTTCCTCCTGTTCTGACTATATCATTAAGATTTTTCATATAAGCAAATACCTCCCTTATGTTTCAGTTTTATAAAACAATATATATACTATATTATAATATATACTGTTTTTTAAAACTGATTTAACGGGAGCAGTTTTAAAACCACTCCCGATTATTAATCAGAAAATATTTATCATTTCAAACATTATGCAAATCAGACATTTACTCCAAAGCTTCTGCAAAGTGCTTCAAGTCCGCCCTGATAGCCTGCTGCTACCGCATTAAACTTCCAGTCATTGCCATTTTTGTAAATTTCGCATACAACAATTGCTGTTTCTATTGAGAAATCCTCAACAAGGTCAAATCTGAGTGCGTCTTCGCCTTTCATATCGTCCTCGCTGCTTCTCTTTGCAACTCTTACATATGCATTTGAAACCTGTCCGAAATTCTGCTTTCTTGCTGCTGCTTCATGGATTGTTACTGTAATTGCAATCTTTTTAATATCATCAGGCATCTTTGAAAAGTCGATGAGGATAACTTCATCATCGCCCTCGCCCTCACCTGTGAGGTTGTCGCCTGTATGAATTACTGCTTCATTACGGCTTGAAAGATTGTTATAGAATATGAAATCTTCATCACGGTTTACCTTGCCGTTTTCACCAAGAAGAAACGCTGCTGCATCAAGGTCGAAATCATATCCGCCGTCATACTTGTTTGTATCCCAGCCAAGACCTACAAGTGCTCTTACCATACCTTTGTCAAGGCTTACTCTCTGTCCTTTTGATAAACTTACTGCCATTTTAAATTCCTCCTGTTATTAAAAATATCTCTGTACGAGCTGTGAAACGCCGCCGTCATTTGTGCCTTCGCCGACCGCACTGAACTTCCATTCGCCGTTATGACGATATATTTCTCCGAATATCATTGCTGTTTTTCCGGCATAATTATCAGAAAGATTATATCTGCAAAGCTCCTGACCGTTTTCAGCATTCATAATTCTGATGTACGCATTCTTAATCATGCCGAAATGCTGATTCTTTTCATATGCCTGATAAATTGTTACTGCAATAACAACTCTGTCATATATTGACGGTAAATCCTGAAGAAATACTGCTATCTGTTCATCATCACCATCGCCGTCGCCTGTGAGATTATCCCCCTGATGAATTACACAGCCGCTTTTATGACGGAGATTATTGTAAAAAACAACATCGTCCTTTGATATGAGTTTTCCGCTGCTGTTTACAAGTATTGCCAGTGCATCGCAGTCAATTGTCTGAGTCTGCTTGAAAATTCCAAGAAGACCTTTGCTTTCAGCTGCATCCCAGCCAAGTCCCACCATAACTTTTTTAAGACCGGCATTTCCTTTGGTAAGGTCTACTTTCTGACCTTTCTGAAGATTAACCATTATTATACCTCCTTGTTTTATATATGAATTTTCCATATTTTCTTACAATATTGGAAAATTCTTTTTTATATCACGGATATGCCGCATTGACATATCCATGATACTTTTACAAAAATTACTGTTTCTTTGAAACTGCCTTGAATATTGCTTTTCTTATAAGGTCAACAGGTATGATTGAAACTGACATTATAAAGATTACTACCCATTCAGTTAAATCAAGACCATGACAGCGGAGAACTGAGCCGCCGAGATATGTCATAAGAATCTGTACAACTGCGATAAGTCCGAGAACCTTTAAAAATCCTTTGTTTCCGCCGATATTATCGAAAATATTTATCTTTTCTGTTCTTGCATTGAATGCGTTGAATACTGCTGAGAATATGAAGAATGCAAAGTATGCTGTGCCGAGTTCAAGATAAAGTTCATCTGCAAGATTAGGCTTGTTGATGAATGATGTTACATCAAGCCCTTCAACAAATACCTTCTGGAGAGGTGCTGCAAGAAGAAGTGCCATACCAAGTATAAACATCCATGCCGCACCTGTTATTATACTGCTCCACATATACTTGTTTACAATAGGTTCTGTACGTTTTTTCGGTTTTTCAGCCATAAATCTTCTGAGAGCCGGTTCTCCGCCGAATGCAAGTGCTGCAAGTGTATCCATTACAAGATTTACCCAGAGAATCTGAATAACTGTAAGCGGATTATCAATACCGATAAGCGGGCTTACAAATGATACAAGAACAGCCGCTACGTTGATTGTCAGCTGGAATATGATAAACTTTCTGATACTGTTGAATATTGTACGTCCGTAAAGGATAGCCTTGTCAATTGAGCTGAAATTGTCATCGAGAATAACAATATCTCCTGCTTCCTTGGCAACTTCCGTACCTCCGCCCATTGCAAAGCCGACATCTGCTTTTTTAAGAGCAGGTGAGTCGTTTACACCGTCACCTGTCATACCTACAACGAGGTCTTTTTCCTGAGCAATTCTTACAAGACGGCTCTTGTCTGTAGGCAATGCTCTTGCGATAACTCTTATATCTGAAAGGCAAGCCTTGATGTCATCATCAGACATTTTCTGAAGTTCGTCAGATGTGAATATCTTATCTGTATCATTCTTGAGAAGTCCTGCTTCCTTGGCGATGGCAACAGCTGTATCCTTACGGTCACCTGTAATCATTACTACCTGTACGCCTGCACCCTGTACTTCCTTGATAGCTGTAACTGATTCCGGACGTACTTCATCACGGATACCAAGCACACCGATAAGCGTCCATTCACCGTCAGGAAGTGCATCTTCACCGAGTGCTTCATCTGCAACTGCAAGTGCAAGTACACGGATTGCACGATTTGCAAGCTCATTGATTTTATCATCAAGCTTTGAAGCTGTTGAGAACGGCTGTTTCTTTCCATTTTCATCAAAATAATATTTACATCTCTGGAGTATCTTTTCTGGAGCTCCCTTGATAAGTGTGTAATTATATTCGCCCGAAACCTGTGTTGCTGAATATTTGTTTGTACTGTTGAACGGGATTGATGTTACAGTCTTAACATCAGCCGCCTTTTCAGCACCTTTTGCATCAAATCCGAGAACTGCCTTTTCTGTGGCATTTCCGCCGATAACCTTTCCGTCATTTGATACAACTGCTGTTGTATTCTTATGAATTGCTGTTGAGAGGAGCTTTCTGAGTTCGCCCTTTGTTTCATCAGCCTTGCTGTATTCATTTACAGCACCGTCAACAAATGTAACTACTTCAAGCTGTCCTTTTGTGATTGTACCTGTCTTATCGCTGAAAAGTATGTTAAGGCTTCCTGCTGTTTCAATACCCGATACCTTTCTTACAAGTACATTATCCTTGAGCATCTTGTTCATGTTCATGGCTGAAACAAGTGCTATCATAAGCGGCAAACCCTCCGGAACTGCCATAACTATGATGATTACAGCGAGCATTACACCGTCAACTATTGCTTGAATGGTCTTTACTGCATCAATTGCACCGTCAACAAATACTGTCTGGTTGATAAACTGCATTGCGATATATGCAACAGCTATTGCAACACCGCCGATATAACCGAATTTGCTTATGCCGTCAGCAAGCTTTGAAAGCTTGACTTTAAGCGGACTGTCACGTTCATCGTCCTGCTGGAGTTCACTTGCAATCTGTCCGTAAACAGATTTGTCGCCTACTACTGTAACCTGCATTACAGCATTTCCCGAACATACTACTGAACCTCTGAATACCTTGTATTCATTAAGGAAGTCCATAGCCTCGTCCTTATCCTCATAGTTTTCAGGAACAGCGATTTTCTTTGCTTCCTTTGCTTCACCGTTGAGGACTGACTGGTCAACTTTTAAGTCGCCGTCAACAAGAATACCATCAGCCGGAATTTTATCTCCTGACTGGAGCATAATGCAGTCGCCTACAACTATATCATCAATCGGTATTTCTTTTATTTCATTGTT